>JABFRY010000493.1 GCA_013140955.1 Acidobacteriota bacterium | reverse complement strand
GTTGTGCGCGTGGCCGACGCACGACGGGGGCGGCCACGCTGGCGCTCAGCCGGCTGCGCGAGCCGGCGCACCTCGCGCGAGGCCATGACGCGGTGTTCGCGGGCGTAGGCATCGTGATGCTTCTCCAGGTCCGCCAGACCGTAGACGTAGTTGACCGTCACCCCCAGTGCTCGCGTCATGCCCGTCGGGGACACGTCTCCCATCCAGTTCAGCCGGTCGAGTCGTGCACCGTTGGCGAGGTGGAACCGCGCGACCGCGTCGAGCGGCACCTCACCCCGCTTGGCGTGGAGCAGGTAGTGGGCACAGAGCCGCATGACCTCCTCGCGCACGGGCTCCAGCGCAGCCGGGTCCACGTCGCCGTCCGCGCTCCTCGCACGGGACACGACGTGCGCGACCTGATCGGAGACCGCCCACGGCAGTGACCCGGCGGCGAGCCATTCCACGAAACCAGGCACGGGCGACAGCGTCGCAAACGTGGCGAGGCCCGGGAAGGTCTGGCTGAGATCCTCGACCACCTGCTTGATGAGAAAGCTGCCGAACGAGATCCCGCGCAGGCCCTTCTGGCAGTTGGTGATCGAGTAGAAGATGGCGCTGTCGGCGCCCGACGGGTCGATGGCAGGCGCAGACAGGGCGAGCAGCGGTTGTATGGCCGCCGGCATGCCGCGCGTGAGCGCGACCTCGATGAAGATCAGCGGCTCGTCGGGCAAGGCCGGATGGAAGAACGCGTAGCAGCGGCGATCCACGTCGAGCCGACGGCGCAGGTCGTCCCACCCCTGGATCTGGTGCACCGCCTCGTACTCGATGAGGCGCTCGAGGATCAGCGCCGATGTGCGCCAGTCGATGCGCTGGAGCCTGAGGAATCCGCGGTTGAACCACGAACGAAACAGGTGGACCAGGTCGGCGTCGATCCCGGCACGGTCGGGATGGTCGCGAAGCGTGAGCAGGATCGTCCGGCGCATGTCGATCAGCGCGGCGATGCCCGACGGGGCCACGTTGATCCGTCGGAACAGCTCCTGCCTCGGCGGCTCGACCGCGTGTTGCAGGCTCGTGAGGTTCGCTTGCGACGGCACTGCCGCGTACGTACTCGCGGCGGACGCAATGACCGCAGGGTCGGCGGAGAACTCCTGCGCCAGCAGGTCGAAGAAGTGCTGCAGCCCGTCGGCATCGAGCGCCCCGTAGGCCTCCACGACCTGGTTCGCCAGCCGGACGTCGGAGAGGTCCCCGGATTCGGAGAGCAACGCACGGCACCGCGCGAGGACCTCCGGCGCGCTGACGCGGCGGCTGGACTCACCGGAGAGCGAGCGCAGCACCCGCGCGACGAGGGGCCGGTTCGAGGTTCGTCCGATGAAGGAGCCGAGCCGAGTCGCGACCGAGCGGACGTGCCTGTCCATCGCCTATTCCCCCGTCGCGCGACACGCGCGCCGCGCCTACGAGGTATACCGTACGCCGCCAGCCAGGCGTGTGGCGCGTGCGTGCGCACCCGGCATACGGGCGTTCAGGCGACCTCCTTCCCCACGTGCCGCGCCAGGACCTCGTTGATGAGCGTCTGGTAGCCGACGCGACGGCGCTTCGCTTCCTTCCGGAACTGCTGAAGCACGCCAGCGTCGAGGCGAATCGCGATCAGCTGGCGAGGCGCTTCGCCTAGTGGCGGTCGCCCCACTCGCCTCATCGTCCGGAGCTGATCGGTGGACGCCTCGGGGATGTCGCTGAAGTCAGTCGAGCGCGCGGTACGCCGAGCGCTCGCGGCGACTCGCCCGCCGCGCGCTGATGATGCGGACTTTTTCGGCATCGCTGTCACTCCTGCGGATGGTGTACGCCACCATCAGGATCCGGCCATCGACAGCTCGTCCCAGACGGAGGGAGCGAGCCTCGACCGATGAGTGCACCAGATCGGGCCCATCCAACGCGTCGGGATCCGCAAAGACGGTTACGGCGACCTCGAAGGTAACGCCGTGCTTCTCGGCATTGGCCGCAGCCTTCTGCGGATCCCATTCGAACACCTATTCAGTATATACGAAATAGGCGGGCGGCCGCGTGGCAGAGGGAGGCCGTTGTGCCCTGGCGCATGCGCGAGTGCACGCGTCGCTTCCTACGGCACCGCGGAGCCGGCCCGCGCGCACGACTCGGCCACGCTCAGGAACCGACGTACGGCCGGCGTGCCCACGACGAACGGATGCGGGGCGCCGGCGGCGCGTGACGCCAGCGCCTGCACCTTGGGCCAGGTGCGGTCGTACCGGGTGTGGTTCGACAGGAGCACGTCGGCGTTCTGGCGCGCGGCGATCCCGCTGAAGCGGGCCGCGGATTGCGCGTAGGTGTCGAACCAGAAGCTGGCCGGACGCTCGGGCGTGACGTAGTTGGCGGGTCCCCGCACCCAGTTGAACGCGGTACCGCCCCAGTAGGCGGCCATGTGCGTCGTACCGCCGTCCTTCACCGGAATCAGCGACGAGACCGTGCCGAGGGTGTGCCCCGGCGTGATGTGCAGGGTGATGGTGGTGTCGCCGAGTGTCAGCGTCTGCCCGTCGGTCGCCACGATGTCGCGCGTGGGCTTGGGGAACGTCACGCGCGCCCGTTCGAGCATGTCCCAGTCGGCGGCCGACATCACGATCTGCGCGCCCAGGTCCTGCAGCGCCTTGGCCCCGCCAACGTGATCGCCGTGGCCGTGACTGATCACGACGTAGCGCACCGTCTTCGGGTCGAGGCCCAGCTTCGTGAGACCTCCCACCACCTCGTCCTGGACCGAATAGTCGAAGATGGCATCGAACACGATGATGCCCTCCGACGTCGTGAGCGCCCAGGCCGAGTACTCGGACTGGCCGACGTAGTACAGGTTGTCGAACACCCGGGCGGGTTCGGCGTGCCAACTCGCCCGGTCGGCCGCCACAGTGGGTGCCGCGGGCGTAGTGTTCACGATCAGTGCTGGCCGTATGAGGCCGCAGGTGGTGTCGAACAGGTCCGTGAAGTCGTCGCGGGCCGCGTCCCGCGCCGCCTGCAGGTGCGTGTCCTGCGTCGGCACCTGCGCCGTGAGGGGCAACCCGATCGAGACGGCCATCGCGGCCGCCAGCGTCAACGACGTCCATGAGGTGCTCATGGGCGGCAATGCTACACCCGCGGGCAGCCGGCCGGCACGCCGAAGCGCACACGGCGCTAGATGTGAATGTCAAAGAGGTTGTTCATCTTAGGCAGCCTCTTGGAAGCGCATCCACGGCGAGCGCCGGCCGAGGCTCGCGTGCGGACGCCGGTGGTTATAGAAGCGGAGATACGGCCGGAGGGCGGCGG
>JABFRY010000370.1 GCA_013140955.1 Acidobacteriota bacterium | reverse complement strand
CGTGCGAGCCGTCCCGGTCGAGGCGGTAGGCCAGCGCCGCCCAGGCCTGCGCGAGGTGGCGATGCGCGTCCCGGGCCTCTGGCGTGGCCGGCAGGAGGTGCCCCAGTCGCTCGAGCGCCTCCGGGCCGGCGTCGGCCTGCACTGCGGCCAGCACCACCTTGGTCATCGCCTCCGCCTCCGACGCGTTCGAGGGGTCGGCCTGGTAGACCTCCAGCACGTCCTCGTACTGTCCTTGCTGCAGCAGGAGCCTCGCGTGCCGGAAGCGTGCGGCACCATCGTGCGGGTTGAGCGCGGTGGCTCGCGCGAGCGCCGATGCGTCGTCCACGCGGCTGGCGAGCACGAACCGCAGCTGGTCCACCCCGGCCAGCAGGAGCAGCGCTGCCACCGCCAGTACGGTCACGGGGTTCCAGCTGCCCAGTCGCGAGGGCCGTGGCCGCGCGGCGGACTCCAGGGCTCCGGCCAGGCGTCGGCCGTGGCCGATGAGGAGCGACGCGACGCGGTGATCGCGAAGCTTCCAGATCGCACCGTCGAGCATGAAGTGGTGGAGGTTGACCACCGCCGAGACGATCAGCACCGACGTCGTGAACTCCATGCCCAGCAGGTAGCTCGCCACCCACGGTGTCGGGACGAACAGCGCGATGCCGCCGAGCACCAGGATCCCGGCGTACGACCACGGACGCCAGGCGCCCTCGGCGCGGCTCGCCGCTTCCTTCCGCGCGTAGTGGCTGGTGATCCACAGGTACTGCGCCGAGTGCATCACGGCCAGGATGCCGGTGGAGTAGCGCGTGGCGGGCGCCTGGGCGCCGCCGAGCAGCGCCTGCACCGACGGCAGCACGAACCACAGGCCCTGTGTCAGGAAGAGCGTCAGCGGGGCAGCGGCCGCCTGTGGCCCCGCGCGCCTGGCGATTCGCAGGACGGCCACGCCACCGACGCCCGCGAACACCCCCAGCAGGACGAGCCGTGCCGGCGCGGCCAGCCACGCCGGCAGCCCGAGCGAGATGACGAGCGGGTCACCCGAGATGCCCGTGTGCGCGCTCAGGAAGAACAGCAGATACGAACTGGCGAAGGCCGTGTAGAGAGCCCACCGCTCGCGAGCCGACGGGGCGGTGCCGTTGCGCCGCGCGAAGAGCATCAGGAGCCCGAAGTTCTGTCCCGTGTAGTGCCAGGGACTCCACGTCACGTAGAGCGTGAAGATCCAGGGGAGCAGCAGGGGCCAGGCGTGCGCCGCCACGGCCACGGCAGCGAACAGGAGCGTGAGGTGCACGGTGAAAGCACGGTAGCGATCCCGTTCGCGGGACTGCCCGTAGGCCCGGTGGACCGTGGCCATGTAGTGGGGGTAATTCAGGACGAGGGCCAGCGCGTAGAAGGCCACCCCCCATGCCCTGGTGCCCGCCTGTGAGGCGCCGTCCGCGAGCAGGATGAGGGGCGCCGACCAGGCGGCGCAGCCCACCACGAGGTCGAGCCAGGGCCCGTGGAGCCACCGGACCTCGGTATCCAGCCCGTCCTGTCGCCCTGTCGTCCCCTGACCCATCCTGGTCGGTTATCGACATACCCGCCGCTTTCCTCAGTCCACTCCCTGCAGCGTGCGGGGAGGCGGGCGGCGGGACGCGGCACTTGAATCCGGCTACCCAAAGATGGAACGCTTGACGGCAGTGCTTCCCTGGATTGTCCTGGCGGGTCTGGCGGCGTGGGTCACCTACGATCTCACCCAACGCAAGCACGCCATCCTCCGCAACTTCCCGATCGTCGGGCATTTCCGGTACTGGCTCGAGGCCATCGGGCCCGAGCTGCGCCAGTACATCGTCACCAACAACAACGAGGAACGGCCCTTCAGCCGCGACCAGCGGCGCTGGGTGTATGCCTCCTCGAAGCGGGAGAACAGCTACTTCGGCTTCGGGTCGGACAACGAGATGGAGATGGCACCGAACTACCTGGTGATCAAGCACCAGGCCTTTCCGGTGCACTCCCCCCATCTGGGCGAGCCCGGGTACGATCCGGACCACGTCATCCCGGCGGCAAAGGTCGTCGGGGGCTTCCGCGGTCGTCCCCGGGCCTTCCGGCCGGCCTCGGTGGTGAACATCTCGGGCATGAGCTTCGGCTCCCTCAGCGGGCCGGCCGTCGAGGCGCTCAACCGCGGGGCGAAGCTGGCGGGTTGTCTGCAGAGCACCGGGGAGGGCGGCATCGCGTCGCATCACCTGCACGGCGGCGACCTCATCTGGCAGGTGGGCACGGGCTATTTCGGCTGTCGGGAACTCGACGGCCGGTTCAGCATGGAGCGGCTGAAGGAGCGCGTGGCCCAGACGCCCCAGATCCGGGCGATCGAGATCAAGCTGAGTCAGGGCGCCAAGCCCGGGCTGGGCGGGCTCCTCCCGCAGGCGAAGATCACGCGGGAGGTGGCGGCCATTCGCGGTATCCGCCTCGATCAGGACTGCGTCAGCCCGGCGGCCCACACCGCGTTCCGCGATGCGGACAGCCTGCTCGATTTCGTCGAGGCCATCGCCGCCGAGACCGGCCTGCCCGTCGGCATCAAGTCGGCCGTCGGCGATTCCTCGTTCTGGCGCCAGCTCGCCTCGCTCATGGCCGTCGGCGGCCGCGGAGTGGACTTCATCACCATCGACGGCGGGGAAGGGGGCACGGGCGCCGCGCCCCTCGTCTTCTCGGACCACGTCGCGCTGCCCTTCAAGGTGGCGTTCGGGCGCGTGCACCGCATCTTCGCCGAGCACACGCTGCACGAGCGGGTGGTGTTTGCGGGCTCGGGCAAGCTGGGCTTCCCGGAGTCCGCCCTTTTTGCGTTCGCGCTCGGATGCGATCTGGTCAACGTCGGCCGTGAGGCCATGATCGCGGTCGGCTGCATCCAGGCGCAGCGCTGCCACACCAACCACTGCCCGACGGGCGTGGCCACGCAGAACCGGTGGCTGGTGCGCGGGCTCGACCCCACCCTGAAGGCGGTCAGGGTGGCCAACTACATCGTGAACCTGCGCCAGGAACTGCTGGCCCTGTCGCGTGCGTGCGGCGCGGAACATCCAGCGCTCGTAACGGCCGACCAGCTCGAGCTGCTCGACGGCCGGTTCGGGTCGCGGACGGTGGCCGACCTGTTCGGCTACGAGGCGGGCGACGGCGTGCCCGGGTCGAAGGACCGCGACGAGATCCGCCGCATCATGTCGCGCTAGCGGTCGGCGCTTCGGCAACAACACCCCGAGGCGGTCCGACTTGCGAGCGACGCGACGGCGACGGTCTGGAAAGCGGTGCCCGCAGCACCGCTTTCCCGCGTCGTCGA
>JABFRY010000551.1 GCA_013140955.1 Acidobacteriota bacterium | reverse complement strand
GGCTGTCGTACTACACGGGCGCCATCATGGAGATTGCCGTGGCCGACCTGCCCGGCAGCCTTGGCGGCGGGGGGCGGTACGACAATCTCGTGGGCATGTTCCTCGGCCAGACGGTGCCGGCCTGCGGGTTCTCCCTCGGCCTCGAGCGCATTCTGGTCGTGATGCAGGAGCGGGGCATGTTCCCCCCAGGCGCCAGCCGGCCCCCGGCCGATGTCATGGTCGCGGTGTTCGACGAGGCCTCGGTGCCGCACGCCCTCCGGCTGGCGGGCGAGCTGCGGCAGCGTGGGCTGCGTACGCTCCTGTTCCCGGATGCCGGCAAGGTGGGCCGTCAGCTGAAATATGCGGATGCCTGCGGCATTCCGTTCGTGGCGATTCTGGGCCCCGACGAGATCGCCGCGTCCACCGTGACCCTGAAGCACCTGGCGGCCCAGACCCAGGACACCTGTCAACAGACCGCGGCAGCCGCGGTGATTCTCGAGGCACTGGCACAACGTGGCTGAGCAACTCGGCGACCTCTCACGTACCCATACCTGCGGGGCGCTTCGCATCGACGACGTCGATCGCGCCGTGGTCCTGCTCGGCTGGGTGCACCGCGTCCGCGATCTCGGGGGCGTGCTGTTCATCGACGTGCGCGACCGCAGCGGCATCACGCAGGTGGTGTTCGACAGGGACGACGATGCGCTGATGGCCAAGGCCAAGCGCCTCCGCTCCGAATTCGTCGTCGGCGTCGAGGGACGCGTGCGGCGTCGGTCGGAGGAGACCGTCAACCAGAAGATCGAGACCGGGGACGTGGAGGTCCTGGTGGCGCGGCTCGTGATCCTCAACGAGGCGAAGACGCCACCGTTCCCGATTGCCGACGATACGCCGGTGTCCGAAGACGTGCGGCTCAAGTACCGCTACCTGGACCTGCGTCGGCCGAGACTCCAGGAGAACCTGGTGCTCAGGCACCGGGTCACGACGGCGATCCGACGCTACTTCGACACCGAGGGGTTCCTGGAGATCGAGACCCCCATCCTCACGAAGTCGACGCCCGAGGGCGCGCGCGACTACCTCGTGCCCAGCCGTGTCCATCCCGGCGAGTTCTTCGCGCTCCCGCAGTCGCCGCAGCTCTTCAAGCAGATCCTCATGGTCGCCGGCATGGACCGCTACGTGCAGATCGTGAAGTGTTTCCGGGACGAGGACCTGCGCGCCGATCGCCAGCCGGAGTTCACGCAGGTGGACGTGGAAATGTCGTTCGCCAGGCCGGACACCATCTTCGGGCTCATCGAGCCGCTGATGGTCGACGTGTTCCGGGTGGCCGGGCTTGAAATCCAGACGCCCTTCACGCGGATGCCCTACGCCGAGGCGATGGCGACCTACGGGTCGGACAAGCCCGACCTGCGGTGCGGCATGCCCATTCAGGACGTGGGTGCGCTCTTCGCCGAGTCGCAGTTCCGCGTGTTCCGTGAGCTCGTGGCGGGTGGGGGGACGGTCCGGGCCTTCGTCGTGCCCCACGCCGGCGGCTACTCGCGCAGCGAGGTGGACGGACTGGTGGATCAGGCCAAGCAGCTCGGGGCCACCGGCCTGGTGTGGGCGCGGCGGGCCGAGGACGGTACCATCACCAGTTCGGTGATGAAGGCCATGGGCGAAGCGGAGGTACGGGCGGCCCTCGACGCCACTGGCACCGCCAACGGGGGGCTCCTCCTCATCGCGGCGGGCGAGCCGGAGGCCACGTCGAAGCTGCTCGGCCAGATGCGTCTGCTCATCGCGAAGCGGGATGGGCTGCTCAAGCCCGACGTATTTGCGTTCACCTGGGTCGTCGACTTCCCGATGTTCGAATGGGACGGCGACGAGAAGCGGTGGACGGCCATGCATCACCCGTTCACCTCGCCGCTCGACGCCGATTTCGCGCTCCTGGACGGCAACCCGGGGCAGGCGCGGGCCAAGGCGTACGACCTGGTGCTGAACGGGAGCGAGATCGGTGGCGGCAGCATCCGGATCCATGATGCCGACGTGCAGCGGCGCGTCTTCTCGCTGCTGAACATCAGCGACGAGGAGGCACGCCTGCGGTTCGGGTTCTTCCTCGATGCGCTCGAGTACGGCACGCCGCCGCACGGAGGCATCGCGCTCGGCCTCGACCGCATCGTGGCGTTGCTCACCGGGGAGCAGTCGATCCGCGAGGTCATCGCCTTCCCGAAGACCGCGACGGCCGTCGACCTCATGTCGTCGGCGCCGTCAGCGGTGGACGCCCGGCAGCTGCGGGAGCTGCACCTGTCGATCCGGAGCTGAGGTGTGAGGGCCCGATGAAGAGGATCTCGCTGCCGGCCGCAGGGCTCGAGCAGCTCTACGGACCCCGGGACGCGAACCTCAAGCAGCTCGAGACGCTGCTGGGGGTCAGGATCCGGACGCAGGGCAGCGATGTGATCGTCGAGGGCGATGCGGCCGCCGAGGGGCGGGCGGTCCTGGTGCTCGAGCAGCTCGCGACGCTGATTGGGGAGGGCTATGTCCTGGGGCAGGGGGACGTGCGGACGGCCAGCCAGCTCCTGACGGAGAACGCGGACCTGGACCTTCGCGACTACTTCGGCACGCCCGCGCAGCGGCAGGGCACCCGGCGGCGCGTGAACCCGAAGAGCATCAACCAGCGCGCCTACCTCGATGCCATCGAGCAGCACGACATCGTGTTCGGCGTCGGTCCCGCGGGCACCGGCAAGACCTACCTCGCGATGGCGCAGGCGGTGAACTACCTGGTCGGCAAGAAGGTGAGCCGCATCGTGCTGGCCCGTCCCGCCGTGGAGGCGGGGGAGAAGCTGGGCTTCCTGCCCGGGGACCTGCAGGAGAAGGTGAATCCGTACCTGCGTCCGCTCTACGACGCGCTGTTCGACATGATGGACACCGAGAAGGCCCAGCGCCTCCTCGAGCGCGGCGTCATCGAGGTGGCGCCGATTGCCTTCATGCGCGGGAGGACGCTCAACGACGCGTTCGTGATCCTGGACGAGGCGCAGAACACCACCAGCGAGCAGATGAAGATGTTCCTCACGAGGTTGGGGTTCGGCTCGAAGGCCGTGGTGACCGGAGACATCACGCAGATCGACCTGCCGACGGGTCGCACCTCGGGCCTGATCGAGGCGCTCGACGTCGTGCGGCACGTGGAGGGCATCGCCTTCATCCGCTTCGACGAGCGCGACGTGGTCCGCCATGCCCTGGTCCAGCAGATCGTCCGGGCCTACGACGCGTGGGGCAAGGTCCAGGCATGACGCCCCCCGCGCGGCGCCCGCCGGAGTCCGGGCCTGGCGCGTCGCAGGGTCCACGCG
>JABFRY010000482.1 GCA_013140955.1 Acidobacteriota bacterium | reverse complement strand
CGCCTACGTCCCACTGGCCGCGCTCGCGTGGCTGGCCCGTGCCACCTCCGCGCTCCAGGCTGGCCAGCTGCTGCTGTCGTCGGCCACGGGCACGCCCGACGCCCATGCGGTACCGCCCCCAGGACCGGAGCAGGACGCGTCGCCGGGCGCGGCCACCGAGGCCGCGGCGCGCCTGAGCCGTGAGATTCTCGCGCGTCTGGGCACCGACGACCTGGTGGTCCCGCTCGATGGCGTCGTGCTGCAGCGTGGCCTGGCCGAACTCGGCTGCCACATCGTGGAGATCCGCCCCGAACCTCCACGGACCACGTGGCTCGTCGGCCGGGCGCCGGGCGGGGCCGCCGTCCCGGGCGGGCCGACGCACCCGCGACCTGCGGCGCTGTGATACAACAGCGCCCCCGGGGAGATATCTTCATGACCCAGGCTGAGATCGAACGCGAGGTCAAGCTGTCGTTCGACACCGCACAGGACGCGCGGGCCGCGATCCTCGCCGCCGGGGCGACGCCACTCCGGTGCCGCCGGCTGCAGGAGGACGCCCTGCTCGATACCGACGACGACTCCCTCCGGCGTCGCCGGTGCGTGCTGCGGGTGCGCACCGATTCCGGCAAGAGCCTCCTGACGTTCAAGGGTCCGGTACAGGCGGGCCCGATGAAGGTGCGCGAGGAACTGGAAACCGTCGTGGCCGACGGCGACGTCCTCCGGCGCATCCTCGAACAGCTCGGCCTGCACGTGTGGTTCCGGTACGAGAAGTATCGGGAGGAATTCGCCGCCGAGGACGTCACGATCGCGCTCGACGAGACCCCCGTGGGCACGTTCGTCGAGATCGAGGGCGGCGAGGCGGGCATCCTCGCCTTCACCGCGGCGATGGGCCGGTCGGCGGACGACTTCATCCTCGACTCGTATCGCGGCCTCTTCGTGAGGCTGCGTGACGAGCACGGGCTGACCGGCTCGGACATGGTGTTCGAGGAGGCATGACGCCGGCTGTCGTCCTGGCCGCGGGCCTGGCCACCCGGCTCCGGCCACTGTCGCTCGTGCGCGCCAAGGCCGCCCTGCCTGTCGGGGGCGTGCCGCTCATCGTCCGCATCCTCCGGCAGCTCGCCGCGGCGGGCGTGGCCGACGCGGTCGTCAACCTGCACCACCTGCCGGCCACGCTGACCCGTCTGCTCGGGGACGGCACGGGGCTCGGCCTGCGCGTCCGGTATTCCTGGGAGTCCGAGGTGCTGGGATCGGCGGGCGGCCCCCGCCGGGCGCTGGCCCTGCTCGATGGGCCGAGGGCGCTGCTCGTCAACGGCGACACGCTCACGGACTGCCCCTATGCGGACCTCGAGGCGGAGCACGCACGCACCGGCGCGCTGGTGACCCTGGCGCTCGTGCCGAACCGGGAACCGGCCAAGTACGGCGGCGTGCGCCTCGACGCCAGCGGCGCGTTCCTCGGCTTCGTGCCGGCGGGGTCCGACACACCGTCCCATCACTTCATCGGGGTGCAGATGGTCGACTCTGCCGCGTTCGCCACGCTGGAGGACGGCGTGCCCGCCAGCGTGCACGACCTCTACCGCGTGCTCGCCTTCCGCGAGCCTGGCGCCGTCCGGGGCCTCGTCGTCGATGTGTCGTTCCTCGACATCGGCACCCCGCTCGACTACTGGAGCACGCACTGGGCGCTGGCCGCCGCGACCGACGGAGCGCCGGAGCCCGGCGCACCCGGGCCCGTGGGCCGGGCGATCCTGTGGGACGACGTCCAGCTCGATGCGGGCGCGCACGTGCAGGACTGCATCGTGACCGATGGCGTGCGCGTGCCCGCCGGCACGTGGACGGACGCGATCCTGCGACAGGGCGTCGGCCCGCGCCTCGACGGCGAGGAGGTCCGCGAGGGCCTGTACGTCAGTCGTCTCGGTGTGCCGGCGTGATGCGTGGCTCCGAGACCGGCGCACGGGCCGGTTCCGCCCCGACACCCGTGCCTGCGTTCCCTCCCGCGCGGGAGCGTGTGGAGCGGTTCGCGCGGAGCCTCGACCCGCCGCTCCGCGAGGCCGCCATCGACGCCCTGACCGGTGATGCCTCGGACCGCCAGTACTTCAGGCTCCGCCCGGCGGCGGGAGCCAGCGCCGTCGTGTGCGCCCATGCAGGCCCTATCGACGTGGACACGCTGCCCTTCGTCAACGTCGCCCGCCTCCTGACGCTGATGTCGCTGCCGGTACCGGCCGTGCTGGGACACGACGGCCCGCTGGGCGTGCTGCTGCTCGAAGACCTGGGAGACGTCACCCTGCAGGCGCACCTGGCGGGCGCGCCGGGCGAGCGACTGGGATGGTACGAGGCCGCGGTGGATCTCATCGTCCGCCTGCAGGCCCAGGGCCAGGCGCTTGCGGCGCCAGCGTTCGTGCCCTACGGCCTTGCGTTCGACCTCGAGAAGCTGGTGTGGGAACTCGATTTCTTCGCCACCCACTTCCTCGCCGGCCTGCGCGGCGTGGCACCGGGTTCCGCCCACGCGACAGCGCTCAGGCAGGAGTTCGAGCGCCTGTCGGCGCTGCTGGCCGACGAGCCGCGCGTGCTCTGCCACCGCGACTTCCACAGCCGGAACCTCATGGTGCACCAGGCGCGCCTGTGCGTGATCGACTTCCAGGACGCGCGGCTCGGACCCGACACCTACGATCTCGTGTCGCTGTTGCGGGACTCCTACGTGGACGTACCCGACACCGAGCAGGCGGCGCTCATCGCGCGGTTCCGCGCGGCGAGGGCCACACGGCCAGGGGCCGTCGTCGAGTCGGCGGAGGCCTTCGAACAACGCTTCCTCCGCATGGCCCTGCAGCGCAACCTCAAGGCCCTGGGCACGTTCGGGTTCCAGGCATCGGTCCGCGGCAACCCCGCCTACCTGGCACACGTCCCACGCACGCTCGCCTCCGTCCGCTCCGTCCTCGTGACCCTCGACGGGTTCGACCGGCTCGGCCGTCTGCTCCGGGATACGCTGGAAGAACTGCGCTGAACGCCGTGGGGCCGCCGTGCCCTGCTAGAATCCAGACGTTGCCTGGCGCCAGGGCATACGAGTCCAGCCTCCCGTGAGCCACCACCGATACGGCCTGTCCACGTACCTGTTCCGCGCCGACCGGCTCGACCGGGAGCATCTGGCGCGCATCGCTGCCCACGGCTTCGAGGCCCTCGAACTGTGCACGGTGCCGTCCCACTTCGACTGCCGCGACGGGCAGGCCGTGGAGCACCTGGCCACCTGGCTGCGCGAGACGGGCCTCGAACTGCACTCGGTGCACGCCCCGACCGCGGCGGGGTACGCGGGCGGACGACCGGTGGG
>JABFRY010000282.1 GCA_013140955.1 Acidobacteriota bacterium | reverse complement strand
CACCGAGGACTTCCAGAGCCTGGTGCGCGAGGTGGCCATGCACATCGCCGCGGCCGACCCGAAGTGGGTGCGCCGCGAAGACGTGCCCGCCGAGGCCATCGAGAAGGAAAAGGGCATCTATCGCGCCCAGATGGAGAGCTCCGGCAAGCCGGCAGGCGTCATCGACAAGATCATCGAGGGCAAGCTGGGAAGTTTCTACGCGCAGTTCGTGCTCCTGGAGCAGCCCTCCATCCGCGACACCTCGGTCACGATCTCGCAGCTGGTCGCGCAGACCAGCGCGAAGACCGGCGAGAACGTCACCATCTCGCGATTCGTCCGCTTCCGGGTCGGCGAGGGGCAGGAATAGGCTCGGCGCCTTCTGCGTGCCGGTCGTCCGCCCCGAGGCGTGGACGGCCGGCGCAACCCGCGTCGACCACGTCCCCCGCCGTACCGCTATAATCGCGCCTTGATGTCCAGCGACTCCTCGTCTCCCTCCCCTTTCTATCGTCGCGTCCTCCTCAAGCTCTCGGGCGAAGCCCTGATGGGCGACCAGCAGTTCGGCGTCGATCCGGTGGTCGCCACGCGGATCGCACGCGACGTCGGCGACGTGCAGGCGCTCGGCGTCCAGACCGCCATCGTCATCGGGGGCGGCAACATCTTCCGCGGCCTGGCGGCCAGCACCCGGGGCATGGACCGGGCCACTGCCGACTACATGGGCATGCTCGCGACGGTCATCAACGCGCTCGCGCTGCAGGATGCGCTCGAGCAGTTGAACATCGTGACGCGCGTCGTCACCGCCATCGAGATGCGCGCCGTGGCGGAGCCGTTCATCCGCCGCCGGGCCATCCGGCACCTCGAGAAGGGCCGCGTGGTCATCTTCGCCGCGGGCACGGGCAATCCCTACTTCACGACGGACACGGCTGCCGCTCTCCGTGCGATGGAGATCAAGGCGGAGGCCATCCTCAAGGGCACGAAGGTCGACGGCATCTACACCGCGGACCCGATGCTCGATCCTTCGGCGACGAAGTATCCCACCATCTCCTACCTCCAGGTGCTGGAGCGGCAGCTGAAGGTGATGGACACCACGGCCATCTCGCTCTGCATGGACAACAAGCTGCCCATCGTCGTCTTCAACCTGCGGCAGGCCGGCAACATCCGGCGCGTCGTGCTGGGCGAGGCGATTGGCACGACCGTCTCCATCTGACCGCGGCGGCGCCGCACGGAGTATTCGCAATGACCTTCGACGACCTGAAAGGCATGTTCGGTGAGCTGAGCACCCGCATGGACGCGGCAATCGATCGCGTGCGTCGCGACATGGCGGGCGTGCGCACGGGCCGCGCCTCGGTGAGCCTGCTGGACTCGGTGCACGTGGAGGCCTACGGCACGCGGGTGCCCCTCAACCAGGTCGCCAGCCTCTCGATTCCCGAACCCTCGCTGATCGTCGCCCAGCCATTCGACCCGTCGCTGATGTCCGCAATCGAGAAGGCCATCCGGGCGTCGGACCTCGGCCTCAACCCGGCAAACGACGGCAAGGTGCTCCGCATTCCGCTGCCGAGCCTCACCGAGGAACGTCGCAAGGAGCTGTCGCGCCACGTCCACAAGCAGGCCGAAGAGGGACGGAACGTCGTACGGCAGGTCCGTCGCGACGCCAACGAACGGCTCAAGAAGCTCCTGAAGGAGCACACGATCTCAGAGGACGACGAGCGGAAGGGCCTCGAGCAGGTGCAGAAGCTCACCGACGAGCACGTGCACATGATCGACGAGCTGCAGAAGAAGAAGGACCAGGATCTGCTCGGCCACTGATCGGCGTACGCGCGGGCGGGCCGCCCGGTCGCGTGCGCCGGATCGACAGCCGCTCACGGGGTCGGAGCGACGCCGCAGCGGGCGTCGCGTCAGTCGCCGAACGAGACGCCGATGGCCCTGGCCGTGAGCAGGAGGTCGTAGTCGAGTGGCACGGTCTTGAACTTGCCCGTGACCTCGCCCAGCGGAACGGGCACGATATCGGGCGGGTGGTTCGCCACCATCTTGCCGAACTGCCCGTTGAGGATGAGTTCGACGGCCTTGCCGCCGAAGCGCGTGGCGAGCGTCCTGTCGAAGGCCGTGGGGGCGCCTCCCCGCTGCAGGTGCCCCAGCACGACGTAGCGTGTTTCCTTGCCTGTGAGCGTCTCGAGGTGCGCCGCGCACGCCGCGCCCGCGCCTCCGAGCCGCTCCACCTGTCCTTCGGTCGCCGCCTCGACGACCGAGACAGTCCCGCCCTTCGGCCTCGCGCCCTCAGCCACCACCACGATGCTGAACCTGGCGCCGAGCCGTTCGCGGGCACGGATGCACTCGGCGACCTTCTCGAGGTCGTAGGCGATTTCCGGGATCAGAATGACGTCGGCGCCGCCCGCAACACCGGCATGCAGCGCGATCCAGCCCGCATAGCGCCCCATCACTTCGGCCACCATGATCCGGTGGTGCGCCTCCGCCGTGGTGTGCAACCGGTCGATGGCATCGGTGGCGAAGCTCACGGCCGTATCGAAGCCGAAGCAGCTGGTGGTGCCCACGATGTCGTTGTCGATCGTCTTGGGCACGCCGACGAGCGGTACCCCCTTCTTGTAGAACTCGTACGAAATCGCGAGGGTCCCGTCGCCGCCAATGCAGACCAGCGCACTCAGCCCGAGGCGCTGGAACATCTCGAGGACCCGGTCACTGTAGTCGAAGGTGCCTTCGGGGGTCGTGATGGGGGCGAGGAACGGGTTGCCCCGATTCACGGTGCCCAGGATCGTGCCGCCCCGTCGCAGGATGCCGGTGACATCCGAGGGGCGGAGTTCGCGCGCCTTGTCGGTGTAGACGAGGCCGTCGAAGCTGTCCTCGAGACCGATGACTGCCACACCCGCGTTGTGGGCCGCCTTGACCACGGCACGAATGACCGCGTTGAGGCCCGGTGCGTCGCCGCCGCCGGTCAGTACCCCGATCTTTTCGATTTTCGGCATGCGTCAGGATGATACGGCGGCCCTGAATCAGCCGCGTGAATGAGGGACGGTGCGAGTATAGCATCGCGATCCGGCGCGCTCGGGGGACACAGTTTTGTTCGCGTGCACGCCCGCGGGCATCCTCACGCACTCCGAACAGCTTATCGGTCGATGCACCGCGGGCCCGTGCCGGCTGTCACCGTTCGTGCCCGGCAGAGCCTACAGGGGCCTTGCACCGGTCGCCTCAGCCACGTGCACGCCCAGTCGTCCCAACGCCGCGTTCCACCCATTCCCTCATTGCCAGGGCAGGTGACGCCCGACCCGGTGGCGGCCGGCCGCCACGGTGACGGCGTGCTGCATGG
>JABFRY010000202.1 GCA_013140955.1 Acidobacteriota bacterium | reverse complement strand
GGAGGTGGCGGTGCGGCCGTCAGCCCCACGGGACAACGCCGGGCGTGTGCGCCCGGCCGGGCTCAGCCCTTGGCCTTCAGCAACGCCGCCTGTGCCGCCGCCAGTCGCGCCACGGGCACCCGGAACGGCGAGCAGCTCACGTAGTCCAGCCCGACCTTCTCGAAGAAGTGAATGGACGACGGATCGCCGCCGTGTTCCCCGCAGATACCCAGCTTGATGTCGGGCCGGGTCGCGCGTCCCCGGGCCACGGCGGTCTCCACGAGCTGACCGACTCCGGTCTGGTCGATCGCGGCAAACGGGTTCGTCTTGAGGATCTCCAGCTCGGTGTAGTTGGGCAGGAATGACCCCGAGTCGTCCCGTGACATGCCAAGCGCCGTCTGTGTGAGGTCGTTGGTGCCGAAGCTGAAGAACTCCGCCGACTGCGCAATCTCGTCGGCGGTGAGCGCACCCCGGGGAATCTCGATCATGGTGCCCACCATGTAGTGCAGCTTCACCTTCTGCTCGGCCTGCACCGCGCGCGCGGCCTGGTGCACCACCTCGAGCTGCAGGTCCAGCTCCCGCTTGAAGCCCACCAGCGGAATCATGATCTCGGGCCGGACTTTGACGCCCTCCTTCTGCACGATCGCAGCGGCTTCGAACACCGCACGCGCCTGCATGGCGGAGATCTCGGGGTAGCCGATGCCCAGGCGGCATCCGCGGAACCCGAGCATCGGATTGAACTCGTGCAGCTGCTCGACGCGCGAGTGAATCGTGGCGACCGGCACGCCCAGCTTCTTCGCCAGGGCCGCCTGCTGCTCGGGCGTCTGCGGCAGGAACTCGTGCAGCGGCGGATCCAGGAATCGGATGGTGGCGGGATGGCCCTTGAGCGCGCGGAAGATGCCGGCGAAGTCGTCCCGCTGGTACGGCAGCAGCTTGGCGAGCGCGAGCTGGCGGGCTTCCAGCGTCTCGGCCAGGATCATCTCGCGCATCGCGTCGATGCGATCGCCCTCGAAGAACATGTGCTCCGTCCGGCAGAGGCCGATGCCCACGGCGCCGAACGCCATGGCATTGCGCACCTGCTCGGGGGTGTCGGCGTTGGTGCGCACCGACATCCGCGACGCCTGCGAGCACCACTTCATCAGCTGCTCGAAGCTCCGGAACTTCTCGGTCTTCCGCGCGTTGGCATCACCGTCGATGAGGCCGGCGACGATCTCCGACGGGGCGGTCTTGAGGCGATCGGCGTAGACCTTGCCCGCGGTCCCGTCGATCGACATCCAGTCGCCCTCACGGTACGTCCGGCCATCGACCTTGACCGTCCGCGCCTGGTAGTCCACCTCGACGGCGGCCGCTCCGCAGACGCAGACCTTGCCCATCTGCCGGGCCACCAGCGCGGCGTGCGACGACACCCCGCCGCGCGCGGTGAGAATGCCTTCCGCCGCAATCATGCCGCGCAGGTCCTCGGGCGAGGTCTCGACACGGACCAGCAGGACCTGGTTGCCCTTCTCGGCGGCCACCACGGCCCGATCGGCGTTCAGGAAGATCTGCCCGCTGGCGGCCCCGGGGCCGGCCGGCAGACCCGAGGCGATGACCCGCACCTGCCTGGCCTGGGCGGCGTCGAACACCGGCGCAAGGAGTTGCTCGAGCTGCTCGGCGGGATTGCGCATCACCGCGGTCTTCCAGTCGATGAGCCGCTCCTTGTGCATGTCGATCGAGAACTTCAGCGCGGCCATCGCCGTCCGCTTGCCGTTGCGGGTCTGCAGCATGTAGACCACGCCGTCCTCGATGGTGAACTCGAAGTCCTGCACGTCCTTGAAGTGCTTCTCCAGGTTCTGCCTGATGCGCTCGAGCTCGTGATACGCGCGCGGCAGATGGGCCTTGAGCTGCGACACGGGCTCCGGGGTGCGGACGCCGGCCACGACATCCTCGCCCTGCGCATTGATCAGGAACTCACCGTAGAACTCCTTGACGCCATTGGCCGGGTTCCGGGTGAACGCGACGCCCGAGCCCGACTGATCGCCGGTGTTTCCGTACACCATCGCCTGGACGTTGACGGCCGTGCCCCACTCGGACGGAATGTTGTACTTGCGCCGGTAGACGATCGCGCGATCGTTCATCCACGACCCGAACACGGCGCCCACGGCGCCCAGCAACTGGTCCCAGGGCGACGCGGGGAACTGCTTCCCGGCGCGCGCCTTCACGAGCCCCTTGAAGCGCGCCACCAGCTCCTTGAGGTCGTCCACCGTCAGGGCGGTGTCCTCGATGTCGCGGTGATAGCGCTCGTGCTTGAGCTCGTGAATGACGGTCTCGAACGGCTCGTGATCCTCGTCGGGGCGCTTCTGCACGCCCAGCACGACGTCGCCGTACATCTGGACGAAGCGACGGTAGCAATCCCAGGCGAATCGCGGGTTGTTCGTCTTCCGCGAGAGGGCTTCGACAGTCTGATCGTTGAGGCCCAGGTTCAGGATGGTGTCCATCATGCCGGGCATGGAGTCGCGCGCACCCGAGCGCACCGAGACGAGCAGCGGGTTCGAGAGGTCGCCGAAGCGCTTGCCGGTCTGCCGTTCGATGGCCGCCACGCCCGCTTCCATCTGGCCCTGCAGGGCCGATGGATAGGTGCGCTTGTGCGCATAGAAATACGTACAGACCTCGGTCGTGATGGTGAACCCCGGCGGGACCGGCAGGCCGATCCGGCACATCTCGGCGAGGTTGGCGCCCTTGCCGCCCAGCAGCGGCTTCATCGTGCCGTTGCCGTCGGTCTTGCGGCCGAAGAGATACACGTACTTGCCGACACCGGCGGATGCGGCCTTGGCCGCCACGCGCGCCCGGGCGCTGGCGCCGGCCGTGCGGGCTCCGGTCACCGCGGCCTTGACCGTGGACCTGACGGCCGCTTTGACCGCCGTCCTGGCCGTCCTGGTCGCCTTGGCCGTGGTCGCGGCCCTGGTCGCGGCCTTCCTGGCCGACGTCCTTGCCGCCTTCACCAGCGTTGCCGTCTTCGCCTTCGCCGACGTGCGTACCGTCCGACCCGGCCTCCGGGTTGCCTTCTTCGCCATTCGAATCGCTCTCCTTCGGTTCGACCCTTCAGTCCGTCGCGATTTCCGAGATGTCCGCAATCTGCAGGATGAGGTCCCGCAGGGCGGCCACCAGTCCCAGCCGCGCCGCGCGCAGCCGCTCGTCCTCGGCCATGACCAGCACGTCCGCGAAGAACGTGGCCACGGCGGGTTGCAGCGCGGCGATCCCGTCGAACGCCGCACGGTAGTCGCCGCGCCCGGCCGCCTCGAGGATGGCCGGCGAGCCGGCATCGAGCGCGGCCCCGAGCGCGAGTTCCGCCGGGT
>JABFRY010000141.1 GCA_013140955.1 Acidobacteriota bacterium | reverse complement strand
CTCGTGGAGCCCGCAGCTCCGTAGCCGCCACGCGCGTCGCGCCTGAGCCTTGCCGCGGCCAGGGAGCACGCGCTACGGCTCCAGGGCGATCGCGGCGATTTGGGCCACCAGGCGGTCGATGGCGGCGGTGGCTTCGGCCGGCGAACCTTCGTGATTGTTCAGCACCACGGCGAACGACACGGCTCGTCCCGCCCCAGCGGGCACGTATCCCGCCAGTGATCGGATGTTGGACATCGTGCCGCTCTTGGCGCGCGCGACGCCCTCCGCGGGTGTCCCCAGCAGGCGCCCACGGAGGGTGCCCTCCCGCCCGGCGAGCGGAAGACTCGCCAGCCAGTCCGACGCCTCCGGTGCGGCGTGCATCCGCGCCAGCACGGTGGCCAGCGCATCGGCTGACACGACGTCGCGCCGTGACAGGCCCGAACCGTCCAGCAACTGGACCGCACCCGCGGGAACGCCCCACGCGTCGAGCCGGCGGTGCACGGCGTCGAGTGCGGCCGCAGTCGATCGAGCGCCGAACGGACCGGTGGCGAGACGCAGGATCGCCTCACCGTACAGGTTGATGCTCTCCTGCATCAGTGGCCGCGCCAGGTCGCGGAGCGGGCGCGAGCGGTGCGTGTGGAGCAGGCGGGCCTCGCGCCAGTCCAGCGGCAGCGGCAGCGCGTCGGCATCGTAGGCGGCGTCGTCCACTTCCACGCCCGCCGCGAGCAGCCGTCGCCGCAGGGACGTGGCGAACCAGGCCGTGGGATTGGCGACCGCCACCGACAGCGTCGCGGGCGCTGCCCCCGCAGGGACCGAGCCCACCAGGCGCACCCGGCTGCCGCCAGCCGGCAGCACCGGCCGGATACTCGCCTCGGCTCCAGGGATGTCGGTGAGGACCTCGTTCACGAGGGCGTCGAGGCCCTCGGCCGACGCGCTGATGAGCGCGGGCGCCCCAGGCGTGCGCGCCGGCCCGATCGTGACGTCGAAGCGGTTCTCCTGGTAGTTGAGCGCGCCGGCAACCGAGCCGTACCCCAGCCCCAGGTCGCTCCACGCCCACTCGCGGCCCGGCTCGGGCTCCTCCACGAGACTGTCGTCGGCGACCACCCGTCCATCGACGCGTCGGATGCCGCGCGCCGTCACCGCGTCGATCAGGTCTCCGAGGTCGTCTCCGCCACGACCCCCGATCGACGGGTCGCCCGACCCCACCACGACGAGATCGCCGCGCAGCACCCCGTCGATGATGGGCCCCGTCGTGAAGAGGCTCGTGTCGAACCGGTAGTCCCAGCCGACCGCCTCGGCGGCCACGGCGAGCGTGAGCAGCTTGGCGGTGGAGGCCGGCACGAGCAGCGCCTCGGGATGCATCTCGGCGAGCCGTGTCCGGTCGGGCAGCGACTCGACCACGATCCCCCACGTTCCGCGTGCCACGCCCGGCGTGGATGTCACGGTGTCGATGACCCGTGCCAGGCGCGTCGCCGGAGTCTCGTCGGAAACGGCCGGCACCGCCACGGGGGTCGGCCGGGCGGCGCAGCCCGCGAGCAGCAGGACGATCAGGCCGCCGGTGAGCCAGCTGGTGATCCCGCCTGTGATCCCGTCGCGGCCAAGGCCTGTGCTGCGGCGGGGGGGGTGGACCACGACGTCGTTCGCGGTGCGGCCGGCGGCATGGCCGGCGATGCTCTCTTGCGCGTAGCGCGTCTGGTCCCGTCCGATCACTGCACCGCGTCCATCGCCATCAGCACGTCGTCGAGCAGGGCCGCGTCGAGACGGGCCGCGCCGGGATCGTCCATCCGCACGGCCCAGGCGCCGGTGGCGTTCCGCAGCACCCGGACCGTCTCGGTGGCGCCGTCACTGGCTGAGAGCGTCGCGGTCAGGGCCTGCGGAACACCCGAGGGCTCGGCCTCGAAGGCCTCCGCGCGGAGGGCCGTGAGCTTCTGCAGCAGGTCGTCCACCACCGTGGCCTCGACCGCGGCGCCGGCGGCGTCGCGCCACGCGGGCTGACCATCGTCGCCGGCCGTGCGCTCGAGCGTGACCGTCCCATCGGCGCCCTGGAGCGCGATTCGCGTTGCCTCGAACGGACGGGTGTCGAACACCTCGCGCCGGCGCAGGTCGTCCACGGTCTTCGGCAGGCCGTCGGCGAGCGCCGCTTCGACGGCGAAGACCGGCGCGCGCGATGAATCCCTCGCCAGTTGCGTCGCACCGTCGCGACGGCCGAAGCTCAGCGACGGGCGCGAGCCGTCACGTTCGATGAGGGTGACGACCAGTCCGGGGCGCGCGAGGCCTGCCGCGTCCAGGTCCGTGCCCGCCTCGTCCACGATGCGCTCCATGCGGGCCCCGGCGATGCTCGAGACGAGCCCGTCGACCGTGGAGAAGTCGCCACGTGCCTCGATGGGTGACACCAGACGCCAGGCATTGTCTGCAAGCTCCAGGCGCACCGGACCCGTGCCCGCGTCGATCTCGAGGCCGGTGAGCTGCTCACGATCGAAGGCGAGCACACGCTTGTCCCGCAGATCGAACGTGGCGCGATTGAAGGTGGTCTCGAGGTACGAGGAGACCAGGAAGATGCCAGGCTGGTCGTCGCGGCGCGCGTAGAGATCACCGCCGGTCGGCGTCTGCTCGCCGAGCAGCAGCTGGTGCATGGACGGGTCGTCCCTCACCGTGAAGGCCACCGTCACCCGTGCCGGCTGCAGGCCGAACTGCGCCGGATCGGCACCGGTGTCATCGAGCACACGCTGGATGTCGAGCGTCGACAGGCTGCTGGTGAGCGACGCCAGCTCCGCCTCGTCGGCGCCGGCCTCCACGGGCTCGACGATCCGCCAGGCGCCGTCCTGCCTGGTGAGGCGGGTCGTCTCGCCGGCGGTGTTGGTGATCGTCAGCGTCTCGATGGCGTCGGCCTCGGCCGCAAAGGCCTTCTCCTTGACGTCCACCTCGCCGATCGGACGCTCGGCGTCCACGAAATACAGGTACGCGACGACGCCTACCAGCACGAGACCGAGAATCGCCGTGGATCGCAAGCCGCGCATGACGCCTACTGCCTCCTTCGCCACCACGCATAGATGCCGGCGCCGAAGACGGTGGCCGGCACGACCACGATCGAGAGCAGGAACACGCCGAGCGTCTGGCTCGCGGTGAGCGTGACGCGGCGGTCGGTGGGATCCCTCGGCCGGATGGCGATCAGGTTCTCCTGCTGCGCGAGCCAGTTGACGGCGTTCATGAAGAGATCGCCGTTGCCCTGGATGCCCAGTGCATAGTTGGCGACGAAGTCCGAGTCGCCGACCACGACGACGCGCGACTCCGGCGTCGCCGGAGCCTCCGCCTCATCGCCGGCGGTCCCGTCCGCGC
>JABFRY010000388.1 GCA_013140955.1 Acidobacteriota bacterium | reverse complement strand
CCCCGCAGCCACGTCGCCTCGAGGCCCGCCGCGCGCCGGCCGGTGCTCTCGCGCGCCGTGAGCGCCTCGTCGGCACCCACCATCAGGAGTTCGAGCGCCTCGAGACCGCACCCGATGCTGTGCTCTCGGAGCAGTCGGGCCGCGTCGCGCGAGGCCTGGCGCCAGGCCTCGCCCATCGTTCGTGCCGTGCGAAGGCCGTGCGCACCCCGGAGACTGGAGAAGGAGGGCCCGGGTGCCGGATGCAGCAGGCCGGCACCGCGGCTGCTGGCCGCATCGGCCGCACGCTGCTCGTCGAGCACGGTGACGCGCAGGCCGGATGTGGCACACAGGAGCGCGACGGCCGCGCTGGTGACGCCCCCGCCCAGCACCGCCACATCCGTCTCCACATCGGTCCGCAGCGCACCCGTCGAGGCGCTGCGGGCCGTGCGGGCGCCGTGCACCCACGGCGAGACGCCGTAGCGGGTCTTCACGCCTGCCCCAACCCGTGCTCCAACTCCTGATTCAAGCCGTGCTCCACCCCGTGCTCCATCCCGAGACAGCCTCGCCGAGGGTCATGGCGGCCGAGGCGGCCTGATGCACCGCGAGGCACCCACGCGGATCCGGCCATGCCCAGCGCTGATTGTAGGCTACGGCCTCCGGGGCGTATTACGATGCGGAGCCGCCCGTGTTTCAGTGCCTGGGCCGGCCATCACATGAAGCGCTGGATCGTACGCACCGCCGTCACACTGGCGGTCCTCGGGCTGACCGCCATACTCGGCGGGGCAGCGTGGGCGTGGCTGCAGCTGCGTGGGAGCCTCCCCGCGCTCGACGGCCAACAGGCACTCACCGGCCTGTCGGCCCCGGTCCGCGTGGCGCGCGACGCGCTGGGCGTCCCCACCATTGCCGGCGCCACAAGGCAGGACGTGGCGAGGGCCACCGGCTGGCTCCACGCGCAGGACCGCTTCTTCCAGATGGACCTGGCCCGGCGCCGCGCCGCCGGCGAACTCTCCGCCGTGGTTGGCCCTGCGGCCCTTGCGATCGACCGCGACATCCGCATCCACCGCTTCCGCTCGGTCGCGGCACGAGCCGTGTCGCTGCTCGCGGCCGAGGACGCGGCGGTGCTGGCCGCCTACGTCGGGGGCGTGAACGCAGGACTGCAGGCCCTGACGTCCCCTCCCTTCGAGTACCGGCTGCTGCGCCAGAGGCCGGCACCCTGGACCGCCGAGGACTCGCTCCTGGTGGTGCTGTCGATGTTCGTGACCCTGCAGGACGACGACGGCACGTATGAGTCCTCACTCGGCACCATGCACGACCTGCTGCCCCAGGTCGTGGCCGCCTTCCTCGCGCCGGCCGGCACCGAATGGGACGCGCCGATCTCGGGTGATGCCTTCGCGGTACCGCCAATCCCCGGCCCCGAGGTGTACGACCTGCGTGCCCGCCGCCTCGCTCGGCCTCCAGCGGGCCCTGCAGGCATCAGCGCCGCACCCGCCGCTGAAGGAGCTGCTCCTGAAGCAGCTGCCGCTCGAGGAGCCGCCGCCCGAAAAGCCGCTGCCGAAGCTGCCGCAGGCACGTGGGCGCGCCGCGTCTCCCGGGGGGAGCCCCTGGCGGGACACGTGCTCGACTGGGCGGCACTTCTCGGCGTGGACGAACGCGGCGACGGCGCCATCGGCAGCAACAACTGGGCGGTGGACGGCCGGCTGGGCGCCGGTGGCGGCGCGATCGTCGCCAACGACATGCACCTCGGCATCCGCGTGCCCAACACCTGGTACAGGGCGCGCTTCGAATGGCCGGACCCGCAGGGTGGCGAGACACACGCGCTCACCGGCGTCACCCTGCCCGGGGTGCCGGCCATGGTCGTCGGGAGCAACGGCTCGGTGGCCTGGGGCTTCACCAACACCTACGCCGACTGGAGCGACATCGTCCTGCTCGAGACCGACCCGGCCGATCGCGATCGCTACCGCACGCCGGAGGGCTGGGCGCGCATCGAGTACGTGGACGAGACGGTGGAGGTGGCGGGAGCCGCCCCGGAGCGGCTGCGCGTCGGCACCACCATCTGGGGACCGCTCCTCCCCGACGACTACCGGGGCCGACGCCGCGCGTACCGGTGGGTCGCGCACGCCGCCGACCGTCTGGCGGGCGCCGTGGCGCCTCTCGAGCAGGCGCGGACCGTGGATGAAGCCTTCGACGCGGCCAATGGCCTCGGCACGCCTGGGCAGAATTTCGTGGTGGCCGACAGGGATGGCCGCATCGGGTGGACCGTGTACGGCGCCATCCCGCGCCGCGTGGGACTGGACGGCAGCCTCCCGTCGTCGTGGGCCGACGGGTCGCGCGGCTGGAGCGGCTGGCTCGACGACCGCGAATACCCGCGCGTGATGGACCCCGCCTCGGGCCGGCTCTGGACGGCCAACGCGCGCGTGGTGGACGGGCCCATGCTGGCGCTGCTCGGCGACGGCAGCTACGAGGTGGGCTCGCGGGCGCTCGCCATCCGCGACCGCCTGCTGGCACGCGAGCACTTCACGCCGGCCGACATGCTGTCCATCCAGCTCGATGCCAGGGCCGTGTTCCTCGACCGCTGGCACGACCTGCTCGTGCACACCCTCGACGACGAGGCGATCGCGGCCGGCACCCGGCGGCGCGAACTGCGCGACCTCGTCACCGGGCAGTGGACGGGCAACGCGTCGCCGGACTCGGCCGCCTACCGGCTCGTGCGGACCTTCCGCGACGAAGTGTCTGCGATGGTCTTCGATTTCGTGCTCGTCGAGTGCCGCGAAGCGGATGCCGCCTTCGACTACACAGCCGTCCGCCGGCGCGAAGGTCCGCTCTGGGCCCTCGTGACCGAACGACCACTCCACCTCCTCGACCCGCGTTTCGAGTCGTGGCACGCCCTGCTGCTCGCAGCGGCGGACCGGGCCGTTGCCTCCGCGCTCGGGGAGGACGCAGCGGAGAGCGGCGAGCGCCTTGCGGACCGGGTGTGGTCCGAGATGAACGAAGGCGTGTTCCGACATCCGCTGTCGGGCGCGGTGCCCGTGTTCGGCCGCTGGCTGGACATGCCGGCGGCGGCGCTTCCGGGCGACCTGTACACGCCGCGGATGCACTGGCGCGGCCAGGGCGCCTCCGAGCGCATGGTGGTGTCGCCGGGCCGCGAGGAGGAAGGGCTCCTGCACATGCCCACGGGGCAGAGCGGCCATCCGCTGTCGCCTTTCTACGCCAACTCCCATCCCGCGTGGGTGGCGGGCGAGCCCACGCCCTTCCTGCCGGGACCCGCGCTCCACACCCTGACCCTCACGCCGTAGCCACGCGGTCCCAGGCAGGGCTCGGCCCTGCCGTGCCCTGCCTGGG
>JABFRY010000117.1 GCA_013140955.1 Acidobacteriota bacterium | reverse complement strand
GAGCAGGGGCAGCAGCCATCGGGCCTCCGTGCCCGCACCGGTCCAGAGAGCGGCCGACGACCCCGCGGCAAGGCAGATGGCAGGCAGCAGTCCCACCGGTGGCACACCCGGGAGGCTGCAAGCGCGATGACAGGCGGCCCGGCGGCCGGATGCGCGTCAGGAGGTGGTGTTGTGGCCGGGATGGCGCGCGGCGCGCCGGACGGCGCGCAGGATCCGCGTCAGACCTCGGCCCAGCGGCGCAGCAGATTGTGATACACGGCGGTGAGCTGCGTGCCGACCTCGTGCTCGGGCAGGTCCAGGCCGAGCCGCTGGATGGCCGTGTCGAGATCGAACAGCAGCGTGCGCGCGCCGTCGTCGCGCACCATGCTCTGAATCCAGAAGAAGGCCGCGATGCGCGCGCCGCGTGTCACCGCCTGCACGTTGTGCAGGCTGGACGCGGGATAGAGCACCATGTGGCCCGCCGGCAGCTTCACCGCGTGCACGCCGTAGGTGTCCTCCACGCACAACTCACCGCCGTCGTACTCGTCGGGATCGGCCAGGAAGAGCGTCGCCGACAGGTCGGTGCGGATGCGGATCGGCGTGCCCGGCACGGGACGTACGGCGTTGTCCACGTGGTTGCGAAACGACTGTCCCCCGCTGTAGCGGTTGAAGAGGGGCGGATAGACGCGCTGCGGGAGCGCCGCCGAGAGGAACAGTGGGTTCCGCTCGAGCGAGCCCAGGATGAGGCTGCCGAGTTCCCGCGCCACGGGGTGGTCCTGCGGCACCTGCGCGTTGTCCTTGGCGCGCGCAGACTGATGCCCCGCCGTCACGCGCCCGTCCACCCACTCCGCGGCGTCGAGGAGGCGGCGCGCATGCGCCACCTCCTCCGACTGGAGCACATCGGGAATCTCGATCAGCACGTCAGAGCCCGACGTCCATGCTGAGCAGGACCTGCCGCCGCGGGCCGGGAATGTAGTGCCCGCCGCCGACGCGGTCCACGAACCGCTCGTCGGTGAGGTTCTGCCCGTTGAGCCGCATGGTGAGGCGCTCGTTCACGCGGTAGGACACCAGGCTGCTCAGCAGCCAGTAGCTGGGCACGCGCGTGGTGTTGGTGGTATTGCGGAACACGGCGTCCATGTACTGTGCGCCGCCGCCCACCGTGAGGCCGATCGGCAGCTCGTAGGTCGTCCAGATGTTAAAGGTGTTCTCGGGGGTGAGGGTGAGGTTGTTGCCTTCCTCTTCCCCGTTGGCCGAGCGCGCGATGCGGCTGTCCATGAAGGCATACCCGGCATAGGCGGTCCAGCGCGGGGCGATGGTGCCCGACACGCCCAGTTCCAGTCCCTGCACGCGCTGCCGCCCGCCGAGGATGAAGGGCTCGCTGTTCAGGTTCCGCGTGCGCGCGTTGGTCTTCTCCGTCCGGAACACGGCGCCATTCAGCGCCAGACGGCCCTGGCCCAGCTCCCACTTCGCGCCGAGCTCCAGGTTGCGCGACTGCTCGGGCTCGAGGTTCGGGCTGTTGGCGGAGGTCGCCGTCGTCCCGAAGCCGGCCCCCGTATTTCCCGCATCCACCGACGGGTTGAAGGATGTCCCGTATCCAACGTAGATGCTGCCGGCCTCCCGGGGCTTGTACACCACCCCGCCGCGCCAGCTGACCATCGTGTCGGACCGGTCGGCACGGGTCACCTCGCCGGTGGCGAGCGTGGTCAGCGAGTAGGCCGCATCCACCATGTCCACGCGCGCGCCGCCGGTCACCTCCCAGTGCGTCCCGAGGCGCACGGTGTCGAAGGCATACGCGCCCACCTGACCGAGCCGCGTCTCGCTCGGATTGCCGGTGTTGGCCGGCATCGGCCCGAGGGGGAGATCGCCGGGATTCGGGTTCACCAGGTCCGTCAGCGGCTGATTCGTGTTCTGCGCCGAGTTCTGGTTCGCCGTGCGCTCACGCGACAGATCGACCCCGAACACCAGGTCGTGCTGCTGACCGGGCGCCGCCACGGTGCCGGTGACTGACAGCTGGTTGGCGAGGTTGTCGTTGCTCATCGTCCGGCGCTGCAGCTGGCGATTGGGCGGCCGCGGCGCGGTGATGGCGGAGTTGCGGTCGTTGTCGTTGTAGCGGCTGATGTTGCGAAGTGTGAAGCGGTTGTTCAGGCGATGCGCCACGTCGACGGTCGCGATGTCACTGCGGATGTCCTCGAAGTCGTAGTTGCGCAGCCCGTAGAAGTTGCCCTGATCCACGGCGGGCGTGGCCTGGAAGGCGCCGGTCGGGAAGCCCGGGTAGGTACCCCACGGCAGGCCGTAGTCGGGCACGTTGTCCTGCGAGAGGTGCTGGTACTTGAGCGTCACCTGCGTGGGCCCGCCGATGCCGAAGCCGACCGAGGGCGCAAACCCCCAGCTGCTGTTCTCCACCACGTCGCGGCCCGGCACGCCCGTGTCGAACCACATCGCGTTGAGGCGCACCGCCGTGGTGCCGTCCGGCCCGCCCACCTGCCGGTTGATGTCGAACGTGCCGCGCTGATAGGAAGCGTTGCCGATCGCGAGGCTGCCGGCGTAGAGGTCGGCGGCCAGCGGGTTCTTCGTCACCTGGTTGATGGCGCCGCCCGTGGCCCCGCGGCCGGCGATCGCCGCTGAAGGGCCCTTGGCCACCTCCACCTGTTCGAGGTTGAACGCGTCGCGGGAGTAGCCGCCCACGTCACGCACGCCGTCCACGAACATGTCGTTGCCGGCGCTGAAGCCGCGCAGCGTGAAGCTGTCGCCCGGGAGTCCGCCGCCGCCTTCGCCGGCCTGGAAGGTGATGCCGGGCACGTTGCGCAGGACGTCGCGCAGCGACGCCGCGCCCTGGCTCCGGATGACCGAGCTCGGGATGACGGCGATGGTCTGCGGCACGTCGCGCAGCGGCTGGTTGAACTTCGGGGATGCCGACGCCTGCGGCACCCGCCCTTCGACCGACACGAACTCCGAGGCGCCGAGATCGGCAGTGGCGGTCGTCGGCGACGTGAACTGCACGGCGACGCTGGTGCCCATCAGCAGGCGATCGAGGGCCTGGCGCGCGGTGAACCGGCCGGATACGCCCGGCGACGGCAGCATGCCAAGGTCCGGGTTCGCCAGGCCGACCGTCACGCCCGTCGCGGCTCCGAAGGCGCGGAGGGCGTCCTCGAGCGTGCCGGCGGGAATGGCGAAGTCCTGCACCTGCTGCGCGGGGCCGACCTGCGACCGCTGCTGCTGCAGGCGCTGGGTGCCAGTGATGCCCGGTGTCCGCAGCGACAGGCGAGCCCACCCGGGTCCGGTCAGCGTGGCGGTCGAGGCACGGGCCGGCGCGCCGGACGCAGCGGCCACGAACGCCGCGCCGAGTAC
>JABFRY010000016.1 GCA_013140955.1 Acidobacteriota bacterium | reverse complement strand
GCCGAAGGCTGACCGACATCAGGTCGAGCGCCCCGATGGGAATGACCTCGATGCCGGTGATGCCGAGCCGCTCCAGCTGCGGGACGAATGCCGCCGCATTGCCCACGAGCACGATGGCCAGGCGATCGGGTTTCACGTAGGCCTCGGCCACCCGCTGCACGTCGTCGGGCGTGATCGCGAGCACCTGCTCCCGGAACCTCCCCACATCGGAGAGGGGCAGCCCGTAGAAGACCGACCGCAGCACCTGCGTGGCAATCTGGTTCGGCGTCTCGATCGTCAGCGGAAAGTTCCCGGCGAGGTAGGCCTGCGCGTCGGCGAGCTCACGCCGGCCCACGCGTTCCCGCAGCAGGTGGGCGTACTCGTCCACGATGAGCCGCAGCGCCTCCCCCGTCGTCTCGGTGCGCGTGCTGGTCTCGGCTCGGAAACTTCCCGTCCGCTCCATGGCCGTGAGGTCGGCAGAGGCCCCGTAGGTGAGCCCACGTTCGGACCGCAACACGCGATACAACCGGTTGGCCCCCTCGCCCCCGAGGATCTTGGTCATCATGTCGACGGCCATGTAGTCGTCGTGACGGCGGGGAATCGCGAGATGACCCACCCGGATCTCGGTCTGCACCGCATCGGGCTTGTCGATGACGAGCACCCGCCTGGCCAGGGGCGGCGGTTCAGGAACGGCAATCGGCGGCAGCTCGGCACGCCGCCAGTCGCCGAACACCCGCTCCACCGCGGCAAACGCCTCGTCGGCGGTCACATCGCCCACGACCGCGAGGATCGTGTTGTTGGGCACGAAGAACTGCTGGTGGTAGCGGCGCAGGTCGTCGCGCGAGACGCTCGCGAGCGTCTCAGGGGTCCCACTGTTCGGCAGCCCGTAGGGATGGAAGCCGTACACCAGCCGATCGAAGACCACCCCGGCAACGTAGGCGGGGTCTTCGTTGCTGACCTGCAGGGTCGACAGGGCCTGCTGCTTCTGGCGCTCGATTTCCTCGACGGTGAACGCCGGGTTGCGCACGACGTCGGCCAGCAGGTCCATGCCGAACTGGAAGGAGTCCTTCATCACGATCGTGTTGACGAAGGAGAGGTCGGCGTCGGCGCCCGTGTCCAGCGTTCCGCCGATGTAGTCGATCTGGTCGGCAATCTCCTGGGCGCTGCGGGTGGTGGTGCCCTGGTCGAGCAGGGCCGCCGCCAGGGTGGCCACGCCGCCCTTGCCGACGGGCGCGTGCAGCGCGCCGGCCCGCACGATGAGCCGCATGCTGATGGCCGGTTGCTCGTGATGGAGCACCACCACCACCTGAAGGCCGTTGGCCAGCGTCCGGACTTCGTAGGGCGGGAAGTTCACCTGCCGGGCGGCCAGGGGCCTCGGCGGCCCCGACGCCGGCCACGACGGGGCCTGCGCCGGCAACGGCGTGATGCCGGCCAGCAGGAACAGGAACGCCAGGACCCACGGCGCGCATCGCATGGCTGGCCTCATCGCGTGGCTCCCCCTGCCGACGGCCGGATGTGGATCACCAGCCGGTTGGTCTCGTTGAAATACGTACGTGCCACGCGCTGCACGTCGCTCGACGAAACGTTCGTGAAGATCTCGAACTCGCCGTCGGCCGTCGTGATGTCGTTGTGAATCACAACCGCGTGCGCCAGGTGCAGTGCCTTCTCCTGGTTGGTCTCCCGTCCGAGGATGTAGTCGCGGGCGAACTGGTTCTTCGCGCGCTCGAGTTCGCGGGCGCCGACCGGTTCCTCTTTCAGCCGATCGAACTCCGCGATGAGGGCGCGCTCCACGGCCTCCGCCGTCTGGCCCGGCTGGACGATGGCCACGGCGTAGAAGAGGTTGGGGTCCTCGGTGATGTTGCCCGCCCCGAAGGCCGAGAGGGCGAGCCGGTCCTCGTAGACCAGCTTCCGCGGAATCCGCGCACTGTCGCCGTCCGAGAGGATCTTGGAGGTGATGTGCAGCGGATAGGAGTCGGGATGGCCATCGTAGGTGATGTGATAGGCCACGACGACAGCGGGCAAGGGCCACGGCTCCTCCACCGTCACCCGCCGTTCCTGCCGCTTCTCGGGCTCGACGGGGCGTTCCTTCGGCACGGGTCGCGGGGCCTTGGGCACGGGGCCGAAGTGCTCGGTGACGAGCTGCAGGGCCTGGGCCGAGTCGAAGTCGCCCACGATGGTCACCGTGGCGTTCTCGGGCACGTAGTAGGTGCTATGGAACTCCCGCACGTCCTCGATCGAGGCCGCTTCGAGGTCGGCCATGCTGCCGATGGTCGGGTGCTTGTAGGGATGCGTAGTGAAGGCGTTGTCGTAGATGATCTCCGAGAGCCGGCCGTAGGGCTGGTTCTCGATCCGCATCCGCCGTTCCTCCTTCACGACCTCGCGCTCGCGCTCGAAGGCCTCGCGGTCGATGCGGAGCGTCGCCATCCGGTCGGCCTCGAGCCACAGGACCAGCGGCAGGAAGTGCGCGGGCAGCGTCTGCCAGAACACCGTGACGTCCTCGGTGGTGTAGGCATTGCTGAGGCCGCCCACGCTCGCGATGATCGAGGGGTGCGCCTCGGGCTCGACGTTGCGGGACCCCTTGAACATCATGTGCTCGAACAGATGGGCAAAGCCCGTCCGCCCCGCCCGTTCGTTCTTGGACCCGACGTGGTACCACACCGCCACGTGGACGATGGGTGTCGAGTGATCCTCCGAGAGGATGACGCGCAGGCCGTTCGGGAGCGTCGTCATCTGGTACTGCAATCGAGGCGGGGCGACCGCCGCGCGCAGGGGCACGAGGGTGACGACGAGCGTGCAGGCCAGCAGCAGACCGGGCACGCGACGGAGGGACCTGGCGTGAACGGGCATGGGCATCCCCCGGATTATGGCACTATCGCCGGCCGAGAAACCTGAAGCCGGCCATGAACCAGCTCGTGGTGTTGTACTGAAAGAGCGACGGGTCGATGCGGCGTTCGCCGGCCAGAAAGAGCTCGACCGCGCCGGCACGCCCGGCGATCCGCAGCCCCCCTTCCGCGCGAACCCCGGTCTGCGTGCCGCGATCGAAGCTGCCGTCCACGCCAAGGACCCGCACCCTGCCCTTCGACACCACCGCCACGCGCGGGGCCACATCGACCGCGTGCTCCACCTCGCCCACCGCCTCCCAGCGGTAGTCGACGTTCGATCGGAGGATCACGCCCCGCACGTCACCCACCACCCGCGTCTCGGCCCGTCCGCGACGCCCGCCGGCCTGAATGCGGACGCCCAGCATGTTCCAGTCGAGCGGGGCCTGCTTCGGACGGTCGCTCAGGTGCCGCGACTCGTGGTGCAGGACGCCGAAGATCTCCGCCTTCGGCAGACGCCAGGAGCCCGACAGCCCGAGCGTGTAATTGCCCTGGTTGGGATCGAAGGCCCTGATCTGGTCACCCAGGATGACCTGGTAGTTGGCCACCATCGAGGCGCGGCCCCTGCCGTAGTCCACCAGGTCGAGATCACCGCCGAAATTCGCGTCCCAGATGAACCGGGGGTCGGTACCCGACAGGTGCTCGGCCGTGAGATGAAAATCGAACCGCGGAAGCACGTCGAGGGCTGGTCGAGCCGCCGTGGCCTCCCCTGTCTGCGCCGCGGCCGTGCCGGCCGACCACACCACGGCCAGCAGCGCCAGCCAGCCACGTCCATTCACTCGGGGTCCCCCCGCTTCTCCGCCGCGGCTGTGAGGCGCGCGATCTCGGCCTCGAGCGCCTCGATCCGTTTCTTGAGCTCGGGAAGGCGCCTGAAGACGGCCGACGAGCGACGCCACTCGCGGCTCGAGATCGCCGGATATCCAGCCACCATCTGGCCGGGCTCGAGCGAATTGGTGACACCCGCCTGGCCGACGGCCACCGAGCCCCGCCCGATCACGAGGTGACCGCCCACGCCCACCTGGCCTCCGAAGATCACGTCGTCCTCGATGCGCGTGCTGCCGGCGATGCCGACCTGCGCAGCCATCAGGACGTTGCGCCCCACCGAGACGCCGTGACCGATCTGTACCAGATTGTCGATCTTGGCACCGGCGCGGATGCGGGTCTCGCCCACCGCCGGCCGATCCACGGTGGTGTTCGCGCCGATCTCCACGTCGTCCTCGATGGTCACGCCGGCCACCTGGGGGATCTTCTCGTGGGTGCCGTCGCTCCGGCGCACGAACCCGTACCCGTCGCCTCCGAGCACCACGCCGTCCTGGAGCACGACCCGGTGACCGACCACCACGCGCTCGCGAATCGACACCCGTGCGTGAATGACGCAGTCGTCGCCGAGACGCGCGTCCGGCCCGATCGTGACGTGGGGATACACCACGGTGCGCGCGCCGACGACGGCACCGGCACCGACCACCGCAAACGGGCCGATCGACACCTCGGGCCCCAGAACGGCCCCGGCATCGACACAGGCCAGCGGGTGCACGCCTGGCGCCTGGCGCGACACCGGAGCGAAGACCCCGACGGCGCGGGCGAAGGCCAGATAGGGATCCGAAGTCCGCAGCATCGCGCAGGGCGCGGCGGGCGCATCCTCCCGCAGCACCACGGCCGAGGCGCGCGTGCCGGCGAGCAATGACAGGTACTTCGGGTTGGCGACGAAGGTCAGCTCGCCGGGACCGGCGTCCTGGATGCCGGCGACGCCGGTGATCTCGAGGCTGCCGTCACCGTCCAGGCGACAGGAGAGGCGGTCGGCGAGCTCGCTCAGCGTCACGATGGCTGCGGGTATGAAGGATGGGCACGTCCCGCGGGCGGGATGGCCACCCGCACGGTGCGCGCGGGCCACGCGAGGATATCACGCAGGCCGGATGGCCACCCGCGTGAAGAACGCGTCGAGATCCTGCAGCTGCAGGCGGTCCGCGACCCGGCGGACGAGCGCGGCCCGGGCGTCGCGCTCGAGTGCCCCCAGGCCACGCAGTTCGGTGAGCGGCTCGCTGGGTGAGCCGCTCCACGCCACCCGCGACATGCCGTGCCGCGCGCCCTGGAGCGAGAGCCAGTGGCCACCGAGGCGGAAGGCGAAGTAGTACGCGATCAGATTGGGCCCCGGCACGATGGCCAGCGCACCGGACACCACGAAGGCCACCGCGTGGACGACGAGCCAGATGCGGTGACGCTCGAAGTCGCGGCGGAGCGTCCGCATCACGATGGTTCGGACCTGGTCGAAGGGCAGGTCCTGTGGGTGATGCACGACGACGGCGTCCACCTTACGGAGGTTCCAGAGCAGCCGCTGCTCCGCGACCCGCTCCACCACCCATCCGAGCACGCGGTGCTGGACCCGCATCAGGAAGGGCTTGTCACCGTCAGTCGCGACCGGCCGCCGCTGCCGCTCCTCCGCAGCACGGAGCATGTCCGTGAAACGGTGCCAGATGCCGTCGAGAAACCCGGTCCCGCTCCGCTCCGGGGCATCGGGCACACCCGCCACCTCGCAGTAGAGCTCGTAGCGGTCCTCGCCGAGCGGGATGACGAACACGTCCATGGTTCCATCCGACGATAGCATGCGGCTCCGATGTTCCTGCTTATCGGCGGATGGACGGGTCAGCCTGAATCCGGCCCGGCGAGGTCGCGAGCCCGGACGACCATCAGTCGCGGCGGCGGCGCTGCTCCAGCGGGGGAGGCTGCACCGGAACGGCCGGACGGCCGGCGGCCTCCCAGGCGCCGGTGATGAACGCCGCCACGGCCGCGATGGACTCGTTCAGCCGCTGTTCCATCACCGGCCGGAGCGCGCCCTGCAGGGCGTCGTAGTAGGCGTCGTCGTAGACGTCCCTGGCGCCGATCGCGCGCCGGTCCGCCTCGAGAATGGCCGGCACCAGCCGCGTGCCTTCGAGAATGCGGTCGAAGATGAAGTCGCGAGGCGACGACACGGGTGGCAGCGCCGTCGGCGCGAGCCGCCAGCTCTCGCGGTAGCGCTCGAAGAGAAACGACTCGAACCGCGCGTGCACGCCGCGCTGGCCGGTCAGCTGCCCGTCGTAGTTGACCACCGCATGCAGCGGCACGTGCGCATCCGATACGTAATGTGCCAGCGTGGCCGCGAACAGCACGATGTCGAACGCCCCGAAGGGGCCGCGCCGGGCGTAGGCCTCGAACGCGCCGGTGAGCCGGCCGTGGAACTCCTCCGCCCGCCAGGGCACGGTGCCATTCTCGTCCACCTGCGCACGCCCGAACTTCTCCACCGCGGCGGCGAGGTCCCGCGGCAGGCCGGCAAACGGATACGGCCCGTGGCCCTGCCAGTCGATGTCGAGAAAGTGATTGGGCGGCTCCTGCTCGAAGCCCACCGTCCGCCATGTGTCGGGGTCGATCGAGCGTTCCACCAGTGCGGCCCGGTGCGCCTGGAAGAAGGGACGCACCTCGTCGGGCAGGAGCGCGATGGCTCGGTCCATGATGAGCTTGTGCGCCTCGAACCCCCATGCCGATGCCGGGGAGGGGCACACCAGCGTCGCGACGATCGCGGCAAGCAGGGGCATGCGCATGCGCCACATTATGGGGCAGGTGAGACGGCGCTACGGTAACAGCACCGACCCGGCGAAGCGGCCGCCGAGGCGGTCCACGAATCGCATGTCCCGCACGGTGACGCGGGTGCCCTCCGGGGTCTCGGTCACGTCCCAGAACGGAAAACGCGACCAGACCAGGAAACCCGCCACGGCCGGGGCGGAGCGGGCGCGCGCGACCTCGTCGCCGCCGTCGTCCTTCGGCACGATGTCGTCGTCGAAGCGCAGCAGGCGTGGCCACAGGCGGAGCGTGCCCGTCGCGTAGTAGTCACCGGCATCGACGATCACCTGCCGGTGCAACGGGCTGAGCGGCACGGGTCCGGCCATCAGCGCCGCCGGCGGCCGGCCGTGCACGTCGCGCCACCCGGCCTCGACGATGCGCGCCGACCAGGCGGCGGCGCCGACCATCAGCACGACATAGACAGTGGCCACGGCCAGGGCCACCCGGGCGGGCCGCACCGCCCCACGCCGACGCGCGACGCGGACACCGAGTCCGAGCGCGAGCCAGATCCACGGATCGATGATGAACACGGCATCACCGTAGAACCACTGCCCGGACACCGGCATGAGCAGCCTCACGCCGTACGTGTTCAGCAGGTCGAGCAGGACGTGCGAGTACACGCCCGCGCAGGCCAGCAGGAGCAGCCAGCCCGGGCGCGCCCGTGACGTCCCCTCGGCGGCCGGGCGCCAGCGATCGAACGCCACGAGCGCCCCCGTGAGACAGAGCGGGAGGATCAGCTGCGCGAGGATGCCGTGGGTCCAGCCGCGACGGAAGGCCACGGCCGGCACGGAGGTGAGGAACACCAGCACGTCGATGTCCGGGAGGTTCGCCGACACCATGAGGGCAAGCGTGCCGAACCGGGTGCTGCGCTTGAGGCCTGCCTCGCCCATTGCAGCGCCCGCCAGCGTGTGACACAGGTTGTCCATGCGGTGCGGCTGATTCTAGCCGCAACCGGGGCGTCGCCCCCCGACGCAGACGCACGGCAACGGCCGGTGATAGCATCGACACCGTATGGCCGACGCCCTGACGCTCGCCGACGTGGAACGCATCGCCACGCTGGCGCACCTGGAACTCACCGCCGAGGAGAAGACGCTGTTCGCGCGTCAGCTCACCGACATCCTGGCGTATGCCCGGCAGGTGCAATCGGTGGACACCAGTGGTGTGCCCGCGACGGCCCATGTCCACGGCACGGGGCCGGTCGAGCGGGACGACGAGCCTCGCGGGTCCCTGCCCATCGACGACGTCCTCGCCAACGCGCCCGACGGTGCCCCGGAGGCCGGCCTGTTCCGCGTGCCGCGCGTCATCGGTTGAGCGGCGGAGACGCTGGCGTGCTCCTCGACGCAGGCGCGGTCGCCATCCGGAACGCGGTGGCGGCCGGAGAGGTCACCGCGACCGCGGTCTGTGAAATGGCGCTCGAGCGGGCGGCACGCCTCAATCCCGGGCTGAACGCGTTCAACCACATCGACGCCGACCATGCGTTGCGTCAGGCGGCTGCCGTCGACGACCGGCGGCGGCGGGGCGAACCGGCAGGCCCGCTGGCGGGCGTGCCCGTGGCGGTCAAGGACAACCTGTGCGTGCGCGGGATGCGTACGACCGCATCGTCCAGGATCCTCGAGAGATTCGTGCCTCCCTACGACGCCACCGCCGTCGCGCGCCTGGACGCGGCGGGGGCAGTGCTGATCGGGAAGACCAACTGCGACGAGTTCGCGATGGGCTCGTCCAACGAGAACTCCGCGTTCGGCGCGGCCCGCAATCCCTGGAATCCGGCCCACACGCCTGGTGGGTCGAGCGGCGGGTCGGCCGCCGTGGTCGCCGCGCGCTGCGTTCCGGTGTCGCTCGGGTCCGATACGGGTGGTTCGATCCGACAGCCCGCGGCCTTCTGCGGCGTCGTCGGCCTCAAGCCCACCTACGGGCGGGTATCTCGCTACGGCCTGCTGGCCTTTGCGTCCTCCCTCGACCAGGTCGGCCCGTTCGCGTCGAACGTCACCGACGCCGCGCTCGCCCTGTCGGTCCTCGCCGGGCCGGATCCCATGGATGCCACCTGCGCGCACGAGCCGGTCCCCGACCTGCTGCCCACGCTCGGGGACGGCATCGTCGGCCTGCGGGTGGGCGTGCCGCGCGCATTCGTGAGCGAGGGTGTCGACCCGGACGTGCGGGCCGCATTCGACGCGACGCTCGATATCCTGCGGGACGCGGGCGCCACGCTCGTGGACGTGGAACTGCCCCACGCCCGATACGCCATTCCCGTGTATTACCTGGTGGCCACCGCCGAGGCCAGTTCGAACCTCGCCCGTTACGACGGGGTTCGTTTCGGGCATCGGGCAGACCCGTCAGCCGCCGGCACCCTGCGGGAGATGTACTTCCGGACGCGTGACGAGGGGTTCGGGGCCGAGGTGAAGCGCCGGATCATGCTCGGCACCTACGTACTGAGCGCCGGCTACTACGACGCGTTCTACCTGAAGGCCCAGCAGGTCCGCACGCTGCTGCGGCGCGACTACGAGGAGGCGTTTGCCAGGGTCGATGTCGTGGCGATGCCCACGACACCCACGCCGCCGTTCCTGCTCGGCGAGAAGGCGGACGACCCGCTGCAGATGTACCTCGCCGACATCTTCACAGTGAGCGCCAACCTGGTGGGGCTGCCGGCCATCAGCCTGCCGTGCGGGTTCTCGCGCGAGCAGTTGCCGATCGGCGTGCAGCTCACCGGTCGACGGTTCGACGAAGCGACGCTGCTGCGGGCAGGGCGGACGCTCGAGACCCGCACATCGTGGCATGCCGCCACGCCGCCTGTGGCCTGACACGCCCATCCGGAACACCCGCTGGCGGAGGCGTCCCTCGTCTCGCCAGCAGCCGGGCCGCCGGAGGCTGGGCGGTCAGCGAAACCAGTCGGCGATCCGACGCTGGCCCCGCTCGTCGAACTCCCCGATCGTCATCGGCGTGACCGACACGTACCCGTTGTTGACGGCCCAGATGTCGGTGCCCTCCGGGGCATCGGCGTTCTCCTGGTACTGGTTCCAGTAAATCGACCGCCCCGAGGGATGCTTCGTCTCAGCGAAGCTCTCGGTCCCGCCGCGGAGCATGGCCTGCGAGGTCACGCGAATCCCCCGGTAGCCGGCCTCCGGCCGCGCCGGCACGTTTACGTTGAGGAAGGTCAGGGGGTCGAGCCCCGACGCCTTGACCCTGCGTGCAATGACGAGGATCTCCTGCGCCGCCGCCGCGTAGTCGCCAGGTGCCCCCCGTTCGGCCAGCGACGCCGCGATGGCCGGCACGCCGTGCATCGCACCCTCGCGCGCCGCGCCGACCGTGCCGGACAGATAGGCGGAGAACGCCAGGTTGTACCCGCGGTTGATGCCGGAGACCACCAGGTCCGGACGAGCCGGCAGGATGTTCCGGATGGCCACGTTGACCGTCGTCGCCGGCGTGGCCGACAGCCCGATGGCCGAGAGCCCGTTGGGCAGGACGAGGTCGTCGCGGAAGATCGGCTCCACCGTCACGATGGCGTGCCCCTTCCCGCTCTGCCCCTCCGAGGGCGCCACGATCGTCACCTCACCGAGGGCCTGCAGGGCCTCCGCCACGGCGGCCAGGCCGGGTGCGCGCACACCGTCGTCGTTGGAGAGGAGGATGCGGTACGGGGCCGGCTGCTGCGCCTCCAGCGGCACGAGCAGCCAGGCACCACCGAACAGGGACACCAGGAGCAGCAGGCGTCGAAGCATGCCGGTAGGGTACAGCCGGGACCACTGCGCCGCAACGCGGCACCCGTGCGCGTCCATCCCGGCACGCGCCGGGATGATTACTGAGGTCAGGCGTTGGTGTCGATAGGGCCCGTCGTCGGCGGCACGTCGTAGAGGACGAGTCCCCGACGGACCTCCTCCATCGCCACGCGTTCGGGCTTGTGGGGCTTGGGCCGGCCGGCCGCGCCCTCATCGTCGTCCCGAAGCCGTTCCTTGGCACCGCGTCGCAGCTGTTTGGCGCGCATGGCCGCGACATCCACGAACAGGAACCGGCTCTCGATCGGCGGTGCGTGGGGCCGGGGCGCAGGAGGCGCCTCGGGCTCAGACAACTCAGACTCAACGATCTCGTCTTTTTCCATGAACTGTGTAGGTTAACAC
>JABFRY010000469.1 GCA_013140955.1 Acidobacteriota bacterium | reverse complement strand
GGTCCCTCCCGCGGACCGCCTCCCCGGCCTGCCCTCACTGTCCCGGGCCCCCGGCCTCGGCGCGCGAGGCCGCAACCGACACCAGTGGACGGATACGAAGGAAGCTCCGCTCCCCGATCCCCTGGACGTTCATCAGGTCCTCGATCTTGCGGAACGCACCGTTCTTCTGGCGGTACTCGATGATGCGTTCCGCGGTCCTGGCCCCGACACCGGGCAGCGTCTCGAGCTGGGCCTGGCTGGCGGTGTTGATGTTGACCGGTGCCGGCGCCGCGGGCGGCGTACTGCCGGACGGGCCGGACTGGGCGGCGAGCAGCGGAAGGGGCGCGAGCAACAGCACCAGCAGTGCCGTCGCGAGTCTTCGAGTCATACGGTTCTCCTGTCGTCAGGCGATGCCCGGGGCGCGGCGTCCGGGACACCCGGGCCGCGACGCGCCACGCGCACGGTGGCAATGGTCGATGGCTGGTGCGCGGCGGGCCAGTCAGCACGACGGGGTCGGGTGCGCACTGCCCGGCACCCGCCGGCACCGGGAGGACAGGAGGCAAGACGGTCGCCGGCAGGACGGAGCGTTCGTCGTTCAGGTATCTCCCTGAACACGCGTCGGTTACGCAGGAGCCCGACATGGCGCGGGGACGTCGGTGCGCCGGATGCCATCTCCAGTTCACGGCGAACGCAGGCGGGCTGCGGCCACCGACCGGCCGGGAACCGGCGCTGACGCCGTCGTCACGGCGCCCGCCGGCGCGGACGGCGCTGGTGTTGAAACATGCTCGCGCAAGGCTGCGCGCGGACTCATCGCACCGTGCGGCTGCGGCACGACGCCCGGCCGTCCAGCGGCGCGACAGGCCTCGGACGGTCAGACAGCGCGACGAGGAGAACGGATTGGCAGGCCCCGAGGACGGCGTCAGGGTCGGCGTCAGGAGCAGCGGCCGGCCTGCGTGCAGGCCCCGCCCTCGCCTGTCGTGCCCGGCGCGACGCGTGAGGCAGGCGTCAGGCGGCGCGGCCCGACTGGGCCGGGGAGGCCCCCCTTGGCGCTAGGAGCGTCCGACCGCGGCAGTACTGGCGCGGTACCACGCCACCGTGTCCTTCAGCCCCTCGTCGAAGCTGGCGATGGGCTCGTAGCCCAGCACCGCGCGCGCCAGACCGATGTCCGCCTGGGAGTCGCGCACGTCACCGGCCCGCTCGGGCCCGTAGACGGGTGTCACGTCCGCACCGATCAAGTCGCGCAGCGAGTGGAACAGCTCGTTGAGCGAGATGCGGCCACCGGTCGCAAGGTTGATCATGCGCCCACTCGCCTGTTCCGCGTGGCAGGCACGCAACACCCCATCCACCACGTTCTTCACGTAGGTGAAGTCGCGCGTCTGGCCCCCGTCGCCATGGATGGTGGGCCGCCGGCCCTCGCAGAGGGCGCTGATGAACAAAGAGATGACGCCGGAGTACGGCGATGAGGGGTCCTGGCGCGGCCCGAACACGTTGAAGTACCGGGTGGTCACGGTCTCGAGGCCGTACAGGGCCGTGAACATCTGGCAGTACTGCTCGGCCACGAGCTTCTGCAGCGCGTAGGGCGACAGCGGCGCCGTGGGCATCGTCTCCACCTTGGGGAGACTCGCCGAGTTACCGTAGGCCGATGACGAGCCGGCGTACACCACCCGGCGGACGCCCGCGTCCCGCGCCGCCACCAGCACGTTCAGGGACGCATCGATGTTCGCCCGATTCGACGTGACGGGGTCCTCGACCGAGCGAGGCACGGAAGGAATGGCGGCCTGGTGCAGGACGTACTCGACCCCGTCCACGGCCCGTCGGGCCACGTCGAGGTCGGCGAGGTCGCCTTCGATGAACTCCACCGACGGGAGATGCGCGATGTTCTGTCGCTTTCCCGTCACCAGGCTGTCGACGACCCGGACACGCTCCCCCTTCGCGACGAGCGCTTCGGCCAGGTGGGAACCAATGAATCCGGCACCGCCGGTGATCAGGTAGTGAGACATGGGTTCGCGTTTAGCAAATTCCCTGCCCAACGGGGCGTTGAAGAGGCCGCAGCGGGCCTGTAAGCCGAATTCTGTCGCGTCCGCCGACGACGATCGCCGGCGGACGCGTAACGACCATTCCTCTAGGCGCGCGATTACTCGCGCGCTCCAGCGACCTACCCGGTGGCATCGGACGGGCCGTCCTGTCGCGCCACCCTATTTGGTCTTGCTCCGTGCGGGGTTTTGCCTGCCACCGACGTTGCCGCCGGCGCGGTGCGCTCTTACCGCACCTTTTCACCCTTACCCGCCGTTCCTTGCGGACGCGACGGGCGGTATATTTTCTGTGCCACTGTTCCGTCAGGTTGCCCTGCCCGGGCGTTACCCGGCGCACTGCCCACTGGAGTTCGGACTTTCCTCCGGACGGGCACTTCGCTTGCGCGGTTACCCGACCGACGGTCGTCCAGCCTGCTGCGGCCCGAGCGATTATGGCAGAAATGCCGGGTGCGCTCTCACCCGTCGCTCTCCTGCCGGATCCCGTACTGTTCGAGCTTCTTGTACAGGTTGCTGCGGGGCGTATCGAGCACCTCCGCGGTCTTGGAGATGTTCCAGCCCTGCTCCCGCAACTTTTCGACGAGGAACGCCCGCTCGCTGGCTTCCTTGAAAGCCCGGAGCGTGCCGGCCGCGGCAGTGGCCGGTCCGGGCGTCGCGTCCGGTGTGACCGGCACGCTGGTGCCCGCGTCGGGCGTGGCCGCGGCATCGGTCCGGAGATCGAGCGGAAGATCGCCGGCACGGACGACGTCGCTCGTGGCCATGATGAGCAGACGCTCCACGGTGTTCCGCAGCTGACGGATGTTCCCGCGCCACCGCAACCGCTGCAGCACCGCGACGGCCTCGGGGGCGAACCGCACCGGTCGCAGGTTGTGCTCTTCGCTGATCCGTCTCGCGAAGTGCTCCACCAGCGCGGGGATGTCCGCTGCCCGGTCCCGCAGCGGCGGCACGTGGATCGGGATGACGTTGAGGCGGAAGTAGAGATCCTCCCGGAAACGTCCCTCCTCGATGGCCTGGGCCAGGTCCTTGTTCGTGGCGGCGATGACGCGCACGTCCACCTTGATGGTGCGACTGGATCCCAGGCGCTCGACTTCCTGCTCCTGGAGCACCCGCAGCACCTTCGCCTGCGTCTTCGGGCTCATGTCGCCCACTTCGTCGAGGAAGATCGTGCCGCGGTCGGCCTGTTCGAACTTGCCGACCTGCTTCTCGGTCGCGCCCGTGAAGGACCCCTTCTCGTGGCCGAACAGCTCGGACTCGATCAGTTCCTCGGGAATGGCCGCACAGTTGACCTGCACGAACCGCTGCCCGGCGCGCGGGCTGTTGCGA
>JABFRY010000272.1 GCA_013140955.1 Acidobacteriota bacterium | reverse complement strand
GTGCGGGAGGCGCCTCGCCCACCAGCTGGTAGACGGCGCTATTGGCCCACGGGAAGGAGATCGGGAGTGCGGTGAGGACGACGATGAAGAGCGGTACGACGGTCCAGAGGCCGATGACGTTGTGCCAGTTGAAGTCGCGCGCCTTGCCGCGCAGGCTCGAGCCGAAGAGCACGACCGGCCGCAGGTGCGTCCAGGCCCACTTCCGGGGAATCCAGAGATACGCGCCGGTGACCACGATGAAGAGGAAGACCAGGTTGGACCAGCCGGTGATGGCCCGGGCGGTGGCGCGGCCCTCGCCTTCCATGGCGATCCAGCGGTGCCAGGCCCGGAGGTCGCTCATCAGCTGTCGCACGGCGGTCGTGCTCTCGCCGAGCACGGCGCCTGAGTACGCATCGACCAGCAGCGTCTGCCGCCCCACACCAACCTGCACGGGCGCAGTGGGGTCGGACGAGCGCGTCACGGCCGTGGGCGCCTGGCCGGGATGGGCGGCCTGCACACGCGCCAGCAGCGTCTCCACCGGCATCGGCGAAGCGCCCTCCTGCGGGGGCGTGGACCGATAGTCCGAGTCGGACCAGGCGATGAGCTGTCGTTCGTAGGTGAGGGCCACGCCCGTCACCGACATCAGCAGGATGACGAGACCGGCGCAGACGCCGGCAATCAGGTGTGGCCAGAAGATGAGGCTGCGTATCGTCATACCCTTCGCCAGGCGACAAGGGAGCCCGCGCCCACGACAGCGCGATGACAATGCGCGAGCGGAGTACAATCCGCAGCGCCAGCGGCCATCCGCGCACGCGCGTGTGGAACAGGTCTCCCGACCCTCCGTGTGGCTCCCCGCCTGGTGTTGCCGCACCGGGCGGGGCCTCTTCACCGTCTACCGCCCCACAGCCGTCTTGCCGGACAGATGTGAGACTGAGTCTCAATTGCGAAATGAACTCTACCGACAGGGGCAGGCGGCGTCAAGCCCTTTTCTTCGGAAGGCGGCTTCCCGTCGGGGCTGCGCAGGGTGGAGCGGGTGCGTCGAGACCGCGGCGCGTAAGGCGACGCAGTCTCAGCGGTCCTGGGGCAGGGCCAGGTAGCCGCGCCGTGCGCGCGCCAGCAGCTCCGGGTTCCGGAGCCGGACCCGGATCGAGCGCCACTGGCCGTCGGCGGGCTTCGGGGAGTTGTAGGCAAGCGTGTACTGCGCGTTCAGCTCCTGCGCGATGCGCTCGGTGGCCGCCGCCAGTTCCGACGAGGCCCGGATCACTTCCGTGTAGCCCCCGCTCGGCGTCGTGATCTCGCGCAGCGCCTCCGGGCTCACCCGCGTGCTGGCGCGTGCGTCATCGGCGTCGATCGCGATCGCGTACACGAACGCATCGGCTCGCTGGATCGCGGCGCGGGTCTCCCCCACCGAGTGATCGCTGGCGGTGTCGGAGCCATCCGAGATCACCACGAGCGCCGATCGCACGTGCGTCCGTCGTTCGAAGAGGGGCGCCACGTCGTGCAGGGCGTCGTACATGGCGGTCCCCCCCGACGGCACGAGCGTGTCGAGCAGCCCCGACAACTCCGTGGGCGGCCGCGTCCAGAACGCGGCGAGCCGGGTGGCGTGATTGAAGGTGGCGACGAAGGCCTCGTCGCCCGGCGCGAGCAGCTCGCTCACGAAGCGGTCGAGCGCGGTCCGCGCGTCGACCACCGGTCGTCCCCGCATGCTGTCGCTGTTGTCGAGCAGGATGCCCAGGCTCACCGGGACCCGTTCGCCGGTGAACTGCGTGATGGCCTGCGGGTCACCGTCTTCGAAGATCTCGAAGTCGTCGCGCTGGAGCCCCTCCACGAGGCGCCCCGCCGAGTCGGTGACGGTCACCGTCACCGGCACCGTCACGACGCCTGCGCGGAACAGCTGCGCGGCACGGCCCACCACGCCCCCGGGGCCTGCCACCGCGAGCAGCCCGATCACCAGCGCGCCTGCCCGCAGCATCGTCATCGTGGAGACCGCCGCGCCCATCCTAGCAGAGGGGGCGGCTCGACCTGAGCTGTTCAGACGCCGCGCCCCGCGCGCCCAGCCGGGCACGCCGACGCGCTAATCGCGCTAGCGACCGGCTTCCACGGCGGCGTAGTAGTCCTGCAGGGACCGCACGGTGAGCGTCTGCGACCGCAGCGCCCGTATCGCGCTCACCGCGGCAGACGCCCCCGTCAGCGTCGTGATGCAGGGCACCTGCGCCATGGTGGCCGCACGCCGCACCGCCCGCTCGTCGAAGAACGACTCCCGTCCGAGCGGGGTGTTGATGATGAGGTCGATGCTGCGGTTCACCAGGTGGTCGGCCACGTTGGGACGCCCTTCGTTCACCTTGAAGATCACCTCGACGTCCAGGCCGTGCGCGCGCAGGTACGCCGCCGTGCCACGACTGCCGGCCAGGATGAAGCCCAGTTGCGCCAGGTCGCGGGCGATCGGCAGCACCGTGGGCTTGTCGTGGTTGTTCACGCTGATGAACACGCGTCCCTTCTCGGGAAGCTTCTGGCTGGCGCCCATCATGGCCTTGCTGAAGGCCACACCGAAGTTGTCGGCCCCGCCCATCACCTCGCCCGTGGACTTCATCTCGGGCCCGAGAATCGTGTCCACCCCGGGGAAGCGCACGAACGGGAACACGGGACTCTTCACGAACACGCCCGCCGCCTGCAGGTCGTCCACCAGCCCCAGGTCCGCCAGCGTGCGTCCCGCGGCCACCCGCGCCGACACCTTCGCGAGCGGCACGCCGGTGGCCTTCGAGATGAAGGGGACGGTGCGCGACGACCGGGGGTTGACCTCCAGGACGTAGACCACGTCGTCCTTGATCGCGTACTGGATGTTCATCAGCCCGACGACCTTCAGCGCCCGCGCGATCCGTCGCGTGTAGTCGCGGATGGTGCCGAGATGCCGCTCGGCCACCATGAAGGGCGGCACGACACAGGAGCTGTCGCCGGAGTGGATGCCCGCCTCCTCGATGTGCTCCATGATGCCGCCGATGACCACGGCCCCGGTCGCGTCCGCCACCGCGTCCACGTCGAACTCGAAGGCATCCTCGAGGAACCGGTCGATGAGCACGGGCCGATCGTGGGAGACGTCGACGGCACCGGTCATGTAGCGGTCGAGCGCGGAGGGGTCGAACACGATGGCCATGCCGCGACCGCCGAGCACGTAGGACGGCCGCACCACGACCGGATAGCCGATCCGATCGGCCGCCTCGCGCGCCTCCGCCCGCGACACCGCGGTGCCGCTCGCCGGCTGCGGAATCGCCAGGTCCCAGAGCAGCTGCGAGAAGCGCTGCCGGTCTTCGGCCAGGTCGATCGAGTCGGGCGCGGTCCCCAGGATGTCCACCCCGGCC
>JABFRY010000456.1 GCA_013140955.1 Acidobacteriota bacterium | reverse complement strand
GGCATCGTAGCCCTCGCCGAAGCCGCGCCTGAAGTCGTCGCGGTCGCGTCCGTTCCTGAAGTGGGCGTCGATCCGGACGTCGGGGCGGCGGGCGTTCGACCAGTTCCTGTCGCCGATGGCCCGCCGGCCGCGCTGCAGGCCCTCTCGCAGACCTGCCTGGTACCCTGCGCCGTAGGCCTGGCGGGCAACGCCCTGCGAGTTGCGCCCCCGTTGCCGATCGTCTCTGTCTCCGGGTGCCGCCGTGCTGACGGCGGGCGCGAGCAGCGCGACACAGGCCACGCCCGCAAGCAGAAGGTTTCGTGCATGTGCTCGTCGCATGGTCTGTCTCCTCGATGGCAGGCTGGCACGTCGCTGAGCAAACGTCGCGCCACGCCCGTCGCCGGGCGTGATCCGCTGCGATGCGCGTGATTTTCGGACGTGTGGCCACGGGATCCCCCCTGTCCTCCAGCGCCGGCCGTCCGTACGTGTCCGCAATCGGGGACGCATTCGCACGGGTCGTCCCCTCTGCCGACCTGCCCCTGGGGCCGGTGCGTTGAAGGCCGGCACGCCGGAGGCCGGCACACTGGAGGCCGGCACAGTGGAAGCCGGCACACTGGAAGCTGGCACAGTGGAAGCTGGCACAGTGGAAGCGGACGCGTGGACGCTCGTACTACGGTGGAGTCCCGTACATTGGAGCCTGGCAGGGTGGTGAGCGGACAGATCGGCCGGCGGAGGGCTTGGGCGCGAGGCCTGTGGCAGATCGCAGATTCAGCAGAGCGCAGATTCAGGGGAGAGGCTGGGTCGAACAGGAGACACCACGCCAGCGAGCAGGCGGCCGCGGACGTCGTGCGGACGTCGAGCGGGGACGGCCCGCGCCTCCCGTGCTCAGCTGGCCAGGTGGGCCTGCACCATGCGCCCGACGAGGGCGTCGAGCGGCTCGCCATCCAGCGCGAACGACGAGGTGAGCGGGTCCCACGTCAGCTTGAAGCTGCGCGACATTGCCGACACCCAGATCTGCCGGACCGGAGCGTTGGGACTGATCACGAACTTCGCCGGCGGGTCTTCGAACACCAGCTGCAGCACGCCGCCGGCGCGCTCGATCTCCACCTCGCCCTCGTCGGCCTGGCGCATCAAGGTGCGCTCCACGTGCTCGAGGGCCTCGTCGGCGCGGAGGCGGAAGTCCTGCTCGGACAGGGGCTCGCTCATGGGGGGGCTCAGGGCGCGTCGCTCAGGCGGTCCTGCGACGCCGTGTAGCTGCGCCTGGCCCGGGCGCGCATGTTGCGGTCGCTCATTCGCACCTCGAGCCGGTGCTCCTTGTCGTCGAGCACGAGCGGGGAGAACCCCAGTGTGTACTGGCTATGGAGTTCCTGCGCGACCCGTGTGAAGGTGGGGCCCAGTTCGTCGGTTCGCTCGAGCTCGAAGTAGCCGCCGCCGGTCTGCTCGGCCAGCCGGCGCAGGCCCCGGTCAGGCTGTGACCGCACCTGACGAACCCCGTCGAAGTAATCGACCTCGAGGCCGATGGTGTAGACCATGATCTCCGACAGGCGTGCCCGCTCGAGCACATCGCCCACGCCTTGCCGGCTCGCCGTGTCCTCACCGTCGGTGAACACCAGCACGACCTTCCGGCCCCCGACCGGCTCCAGCTGGTTCATGCTCTCGTCAATCGCGTCGTAGAGTCGTGTCGGATTCCCGAACTGCAGGTCGGAGAGGGCCCCGATCAGGTCGTCACGGTCGCTCGTGAACGTGCCGCTCATCTGGATCTTGTCGCTGAACGCACCCACCTGCGCCTGATCGTCCGGCAGCATGCGCAGCAGGAACTGTTCGGTGGCCGCCTTGAGGCGATCCAGGTTGGCCGTCATGCTGGCGCTGAAATCCAGCATGACCACCGCGGTGAACGGCTGGACCTCGCTCTGGAAGAACGAAATCTCCTGAGGCCGGCCGTTGTCGAGAATCGTGAAATCCTCCACCGACAGGCCCGGGACCAGACGCCCCTCGCCGTCGGTGACAGTGGTCACGACGGGCACGATGCGCGTCGAGCTCCGGAAGACCCCATCCTGTGCCCCGGTCACGGCCGTGGCGGCGAGCAGCAGCGCCAATCCGCACGCGATTCGTACAGGCATGGTCCCGAGCTTAACAACCTGCGCGAACGAGGGCAATGTCGCACCTCGTCCTGACGCCCGCCTCCTTCGCTCGCTATCGGCCGGCGGATTGGCCGTCCGACCGGCGGCCGCAGTAAGATTCCCGGCTATGTACGCACGCCTCATCAGATTCCTGGCTGTTCTGCTCACGGTGCTTGGTTGCGCCACGGTCGCGCACGCACAGACCACCATCGTCGTCGTCGACGCATCGGGCGCGCCCGTTCCCGGCGCAGCCGTCCAGGTGGGCACGGCCTCCGGCGAGACCGGCAACGACGGGACGCGGGCGTTTGCGGAGGCGGCGCCCGGCGCCCGGGTGGAGGTGACTGCACCCGGGTTCGCCCCGGCGACCGGCACCGTGGCACAGGGGCAGACGCGGATGCGCCTGGTCCTCTATCCCGCGCCGCTCGTGGACGCGGTGGTCGTCACCTCGTCGAGGGGCACCGAGCGCCTGGCGACCCCCGCGGGGACCACCGTCGTCACGTCGGCGGAGCTGACCAACTTCGCGGCAGGCTCCATCGATGACGCGCTTCGCAACACGCCAGGCTTCAGCCTCTTCCGCCGCTCGTCCTCGCGGGTCTCCAACCCCACGACGCAGGGCGTCACCCTCCGCGGCCTGTCCGGGTCCGGTGCGAGCCGCACGATGGTGCTCGCCGACGGCCAGCCCCTCAACGATCCCTTCGGCAGCTGGGTGTACTGGAACCGCATTCCCCAAGCGGCGGTCGAACGCGTGGAGGTGGTCCGCGGCGCCACAGGCGACCTGTACGGTGCACAGGCGCTCGGTGGCGTCGTGCAGCTGCTGACGTTCGCGCCGGGGCGCACGCGGGTGCGCGGCACGCTGGACGGCGGATCGTTCGGCACGGCGCGGGCCTCCGGCTTCGCCAGTGGCGGCCGGGGCCCGTGGAACGCGCAGGGTGCGGGGGAGTGGGTGCGCACCGACGGCGTCATCACGGTCGATGAGGCCTCGCGCGGCGCCGTCGATACTCCGGCAGGAAGCAATTACGGCACCGGCTTCTTTTCCGGCGGATACGACGCTGGAAGCTGGCACGGCACGCTGCGCGTGAGCCTGTACGACGAGGATCGCGACAACGGGACCCCGTTGCAGGTGAATACGACCAACTGGAAGCAGCTGTCCGGGGAGTCTGGAGGCACGGCGGCCGGGGGAGCATGGCTCGTGCGTGCCTCCAGACTCCCCGGACAGCTGCTTCCAGTTGGTCGTATTC
>JABFRY010000096.1 GCA_013140955.1 Acidobacteriota bacterium | reverse complement strand
GCCTTCACCCAGGTGACCGACGCGATGCTGCGCAATCCGCCGCCCGGCGACTGGCTGATGGCGCGGCGGAACTACCAGGGTTGGAGCCACTCGCCGCTTGCGCAGATCACGCGGGAGAACGTCAGCGCGCTGCGGCTCGCCTGGGTCTGGAACATGGTGGAGGGAGGCTCCAACCAGACGATGCCGCTCGTGCACGACGGGGTCATCTACCTGACCAACCCGCTCAACGTCCTGCAGGCGCTCGACGGCCGGACGGGAGAGTTGATCTGGGAGAACCGGGTCGGTCCCGAGCGCGCCCTCGGGCTCGCCTCGATGCGGAACATCTCGATCTACGGGGATCGGATCTACTTCACCACGACCGATGCCCGGCTCGTGGCCATCGAGGCGCGCACCGGGCGTACCGTGTGGGATGTGCCCGTCGCCGACACCACGGCGGGCAACTACACGACCACGGTCGGGTCGATCGTGGCCAACGGCAAGGTGATCCAGGGGCTTGGCGGATGCGACCGGTTCGGCGCCGAGCCCTGCTACATCAGCGCCTACGACGCGGCCACCGGCCAGCGCCTCTGGAAGTTTCACACCGTGGCGTCGGGGGCGGAGACGGGCGCCGACACCTGGGGCGCGCAGCCGGATCACCTCCGGGCTGGCGGCGAGACCTGGATCGTCGGCTCGTTCGATCCCGAACTGAACCTCACCTACTGGGGAACGGCCCAGGCGAAGCCCTGGGTTCCCGCCAGCCGCGGCATGTCTGCGCTCGACAAGGCCCTGTACACGAGCTCGACCGTCGCGCTCGACGCCGACACCGGCCAGCTCCGGTGGCACTATCAGCACGCGCCCGGGGAGGCGCTCGATCTCGATGAGGTGTTCGAGCGGGTGCTGGTGGACGTGGACGACCGCAAGCTCCTGTTCACCATCGGCAAGCCCGGCATCCTGTGGAAGCTCGATCGCGAGACGGGCGAATTCCTCGCGCATCGGGAAACGATCTTCCAGAACGTCTTCGAGTCGATCGATCCACGCACGGGTGCCGTGACCTACCGCGGCGACATCCTCGAAGCGAAGGTGGGCGACTGGGTGAGCGCGTGCCCGAGCACCGAGGGCGGGCACAACTGGCAGGCCATGAGCTATCACCCCGGCGCCGGCCTCCTCGTGATTCCCCTCAGCCAGAGCTGCATGGAGATCCGGGGACGGCAGGTCGAGCTGCGCGCAGGTTCCGGCGGCACCGCCGGCGACCGGCGCTTCTTCGAGATGCCGGGCACCGACGGCAACATCGGCAAGCTCGCCGCGTACGACGTGCGCACGATGAACGAAGTCTGGAGCTACGAGCAGCGTGCCCCGTTCCTGACGTCGGTGCTGACGACGGCCGGCGACGTGGCGTTCGTCGGCGACCTGGACCGCTCGTTCAAGGCGCTCGACGTCCGCACCGGCGAGATCCTCTGGCAGACCCGGCTCGGGACGTCGGTGCAGGGGTTTCCGGTCTCGTTCACCGCGGGTGGACGGCAGTACGTCGCCGTCATGACCGGCATCGGCGGCGGCAGTCCGCGCAACGTCCCCCGGCTGATCGCGCCGGACGTCCGCCATCCGGCCTCCGGCAACGCGCTCTACGTGTTCGAGCTGCCTCGCTAGCGCCGTTCGCGCTTCGGTGTCGCACTCCATCCCGGTCCGACTTGCGCACGCCGTGACAGCGACAGTCTGGAACACGATGCGCAAGGGGAGTATCCGAATCCCCTGGAGCATCGTGTTCCCATGGCGTCGCCGGAGGACCGCGATGGAGTGCGACACCGAAGCGAACACGGCGTTAGCGCGTTGCTCATTCGCTACAGCATCCGAAGCAGCGTGCCGTCCTTCTGCCAGGCGTGGTGGTAGACGGTGCCGGCCACATGGACGCCAATGAGCGCCGCCAGCAGCCAACCCAGGATGCTGTGCCCCCAGTGGAGCTGCAGGGCGAGGTCGGGCCGTGCGTTCATGAACGCCGGCAAATCGATCAGTCCCAGAAACGCCGTGTCCCCCTGTTGCGGGAAGCCGTAGGCGTTGGTCGTGAAGAAGCCGAGCACGGGTTGCACGATCAGCAGGGTGTACAGCGCCAGGTGAACGCCGTCGGCCACGATGCGGATGGCGCGCGGCAGGTGCGCGGCCAGGGCAGGCGGCGGGTGCCGAAGCCGCCATCCCAGCCGAAGGACCGCCAGGGCGAGCAGCAGCAGACCGAGGCTCTCGTGCAGCGCGTAGAACGCCATCTTCGTGTCGTCCACGATGAACCGGATCGTCATGCCCGAGAGCAGCGCGATGCCGAGGGCAGGGACCGTCAGCCAGTGAAACCACTTGGCGGCGCTGGTGTACTGGTTCTCCGGACGCAGCGTGACGGCTGGCACCGGCCGGGCGGGAGCGACTTCCATGGCTGCAGGGACCTCCCGTGGGTTGCCGCATGGCTCCGCGAGCGGATGTCTTCAGCGAGTCTGGTCGGGGATTGTGGCACGAACCGCCTGACGGGCGGCCCAAGGCCGCGGCGATTCCTTCGGACGTACGGCGATGTGGGAAGAGCTTTGGTACCGGTACGGGGATTCGAACCCCGGTCCCGTGGCTGAGAACCACGTGTCCTAACCCCTAGACGATACCGGCACTCGGGGCGTGTGAACCACCGATTCTACTGAAAGCCCCTCGAGGAGTAAAGCCGCCGATTACGCTTCTCCGAAGACAGGGCACCAAGGCCTCCGAGCACGGGCGCCACGGTGCCACGCTCGACGTGGAGCCCGCCGGAACGCGCGGCATCTGCGCCTCCCGGCGGGCTCTCAGCGCATTGCCCGCCCCTCGCCCTGTTCGCGCGGCACCGACGGCGTCAACCGTCCGCGCCCGAAGCCAGCGTTGCCCGTGCGCGCCGGCAAACCGCGCCCGCTACCAGCGTCGCCTGCCGTCGCGGTAACCCGATTCGTACCCCTCGCTGAAGCCGGCGCGGTAGTTGGTGCGATAGGCGTCCTGGGGCCCATATTCGCGGAAGTAGCCGTCGTCTGCCCGCCGGTAGTCGCGATGGCGGACCGGGTCGAAGCGGTCGCCGTCGTCGCCGTCGTCGAGGCCCCGCTCGTAGCCATCGGCAAAGCCCCTGGCGAACGCGGGCTCGCCGACGGCGCGCCGGCCCGCTGCGCGCGGGCCGTTCCCTACGACGATGCCAACCTGAAATCCGGGACGTCCCCACGCCGCCCGCACGCGCGCGAAGCCGGCATCGTAGCCCTCGCCGAAGCCGCGCCTGAAGTCGTCGCGGTCGCGTCCGTTCCTGAAGTGGGCGTCGATCCGGACGTCGGGGCGGCGGGCGTTCGACCAGTTCCTGTCGCCGATGGCCCGCCGCCCCGACG
>JABFRY010000148.1 GCA_013140955.1 Acidobacteriota bacterium | reverse complement strand
GCGTGAGGCGCTTCACGACGGCACCCGCGTGGCGACGCTCACCAATGCCCGGCGGGCGGGCCTCGGGTTGCCCCCGCTCCGTGTCGAGCCGCGCCTGTCGCACGCGGCCGCCCTGCATGCACGGCAGATGGCCGCGCGCGGCCGTCTCGGTCACGTGCTGCGCGGGGCCACGCATCCCCGTCCCGAGGACCGTCTGGCCGCGGCAGGCTACCCGTGGCGGGCCTACGCCGAGAACGTGGCCGTGGGCCAGCGCGATCCCGACGCGGTGGTGGACGCCTGGATGCGGTCGTCCTCCCACCGTGCCAACATCGTGGACCCCGCGCTCACCGAGCTGGGCGTGGCGACCGCGGTCGATGCGGCCGGCCGGCCCTACTACGTCCAGGTCTTCGGCCGTCCGCGCTAGACGCTGGCGCCCTCCGTGCCCGCGCTCCGCCGTCCCGGCTGACATAGAATCCTCGGGTTGCGGCGGGCGCAGCGGCGGACCGGAGGTGTGATGAGACGGCTGATGATCGCGGGAGCGCTCTGCGCGGTGGTCGCCGGCGCGCCCCGGGCGCAGGCTCCCGCCGGCGTCGTGATCGGGGTGGGCAATTTCATCCACGTCGTGGCCGACCTGGAGCGCGCCCTCACGTTCTACCGCGACGCCCTGGGCATGGAGGCGCAGGGCAACGCCCGCGCCGGTGTGGCCACCAGACCCTTCCTCGACACCTGGGAGATCCTGCGCCTGTACGACTCGGTCGGCGCGCAGTACCGCGTGGGCGCGACGCTCGTGCCGGGATCGCCGATGCGGGCGGAGTTCATCGAGGTGACCGCGCCCGATCGGCGGGCAATCCGCCCGCGCATCCAGGATCCGGGTGCCGCCACGCTCGTGCTCACCGTCCGCGACCTCGAGGCCACCCTGGCGCGCGTGCAGGCCGCCGGCGGCGCGGTGGTGACGACCGGGGCGCGCCCCGTGGCCCTGGCCGATGCACAAAGGCGCGGGCGCGCGGTGCTGGTCTCCGACCCCGACGGCTTCTACGTGCAGCTCGTGCAGCGCGACGCGGCACTCCCCGCATCGGCGCCCGCCGGCAACGTCGTGGACGTCGGCTTTGCCGCCACCGTGGCGGACCTCGACCGGACGCTCGCCCTGTTCCGGGACACCCTCGGCTTCGATCCGCAGCTGGACCCGTCCGAAAACGACCCGGCGCGCCTCGCCCTGTACGGCCTGCCGGAGGCCCGCTACCGCCGGGTCACCGCGCTCGTGCCGGGCACGACGTTCCCCGTCGAGTTCACCGAACTGGGGAACGTGCCGAGGCGGCGGTTCCAGAGCCGGCCGCGAGACCCGGGGTCGTCCATCCTCCGGCTGAGGGTCGGCGACCTCGACCAGGCGCTCGGCGCCCTCGACGAGGCCGGGGTGCGGATCGTCTCGGCCGATGGCGAGCCGGTGGAGGTGGTCGGGGCCAACGCCACGCAGCACTTCGCCATCACCGTGACGCCGGACAACCTGTTCGTGCAGGTGGTCCAGCAGGTACCAGCGGCCGCACCGGCCCGCTAGTGCGAGCGATGAGGTTCGAGGACGGCGCATGAGACTGCTGCTCGTGGGATACGGCCGGATGGGCCGCCTGGTGGAAACGCTCGCGGCGGAGCAGGGCGACACGGTTGTCGCCCGCATCGATGAGGACGGCGGCGACTGGGCCGTGCCCGCCGACGTGGCCATCGACTTCTCGACGGCCGAGGCGCTCGAGGGCAACTTCGCCCGCTACGTCGAGCGTGCGCTGCCGGTCGTGATCGGCACGACGGGCTGGACGCACCTGGCCGGCGCGCTGCGCGAACAGGCGGACCGGGCGGGACTCGGTGTCGTCGCGTCGGCGAACTTCTCGATCGGGGTGAACCTGTTCCTGGTCCTGGCCGCGCAGGCGGCGTCGCTGATGCAGGCGCGCCCGGAGTACGGCGCGTGGGTGCACGAACTCCACCACGCGGCCAAGCGCGATGCACCGTCGGGGACCGCCATCCTCATCAGGGATGAGATGCGCGAGGCTGGCTACACGCACCCCATCGACGTGTCGTCCACGCGGGCCGGACGTATCCCCGGCACCCACACGATCGGGTTCGACGGTCTGTCGGATACCATTGAACTCACACACACGGCCCGCGACCGTCAGGGCTTCGCCAGCGGCGCGCTGCTTGCGGCGCACTGGTTGCCCGGCCGCCGCGGCTGGTATTCGATGGCAGATGTGCTCGCGGTCCGGGCATCCGGACGCTGAGGGTTCCGATGCGTACACCATTCACCGGGCTCGGCACGGCGCTCGTCACGCCGTTCAGGAGCGATGGGTCGATTGACGAGTCCGCCGTCCGGCGCCTGGTGGCGCGGCAGGTGGACGCCGGCGTGCACTTCGTCTCGCCGTGCGGCACCACGGGCGAAGCGCCCACCCTCAGCCGCGCCGAGAAGCTGCGCATCGCGGAGCTGGTGGTCGAGGAGGTGGCGGGCCGGGTGCCCGTGCTGGCCGGCGCGGGCGGCTACGACACGCGGGAGATCATCGACCTCGTGCAGGCGCTCGAGCGGGTGGGCGCCACCGGCATCCTCTCGGTGACGCCCTACTACAACAAGCCCACGCAGGAAGGGCTCTACCAGCACTACCGCGCCATCGCCGGCGCCACCTCGCTCCCCATCGTGCTCTACAACGTGCCGGGGCGCACCGGGGTGAACCTCGAGGTGGCCACGGTCGCACGGCTGGCGGAGCTTCCCAATATCGTGGGCGTCAAGGAGGCCTCCGCCAACGTCGTGCAGATGTGCGACATCATCGCGGCCGTGCCGGAAGACTTCCTGATGCTCGGCGGTGACGACCCGCTGACGGTGGCCGTGATGGCCATCGGTGGGCGAGGCATGGTGTCGGTGGCCTCGAACGAGGCGCCCGCCGAGATGACGCAGCTCGTCGAGATGTGCGAGCGGGGCGACTACGTGGCCGCACGCCGGTTGCACGCCTGGCTGTTGCCGCTCATCCAGGTGAACTTCGTCGAGGCGAACCCCATTCCGGTCAAGGCCGCTATGGCGGCAATGGGCCTGCTCGACGAGGTGTACCGCCTGCCCCTGGTCGGGCCCGGGGACCGGACCCGCGAGCGGATCGCGCAGGTGCTGCAGTCGCTGCGCCTGCTGGGCGCGGCCGCCCGCGCATGACGACCGGCGCCCGCCTGGTGCCTTCCGCGCACCCGTACGCCCATGCCCGTTGACCCGGTCGCCTTCACGCGTGCGCTCGTGGACATCGACTCCACGACCGGGCGGGAAGGCGAGGCGGGTGTCTGGCTGGCCCGGCAGCTCGGTGCCCTGGGGTAGACAGGGACCGAACAGGAGGTCACCCCGGGCCGGCGCA
>JABFRY010000181.1 GCA_013140955.1 Acidobacteriota bacterium | reverse complement strand
CGGGACAGCCGGCGTTTGCAGCCGAGGGCACCTACCTGGTCACCGGTGGCACGGGCGCGCTGGGGCTTCATGTGGCGCAGTGGCTCGTGGCGCACGGCGCCCGGCACCTGGTGCTGACGGCGCGCCGCGGCGTGACGGCGCCGGAAGCCGATCTCGCCGTCGACGCCCTCGTGCGGGCCGGCGTCGCGGTCACCGTCATGAAGGCCGACATGAGCGTCGCCGCCGACGTGGACCGGGTGTTCGCGGCGATCGACGCCTCGTCGGCGCCGCTGCGCGGCGTGGTGCATGCGGCCGGCGTGGACACGCCTGTGCCGCTGAGGGACATCACCCCGGCCGACGTCGCCGCGGTGTTCGCGCCCAAGGTGGCCGGCGGCTGGCTGCTGCACGAGCGGACCCGCGAGCGGACGCTCGACCTGTTCGTGTGCTTCTCGTCGGTGGCGGCGGTGCTGGGTGCCCAGCACCGCGCGCACTACGGCGCCGCCAACGCCTTCCTCGATGGGCTGGTCGCCGAGCGCCGCCGTCTGGGGCTGCCGGCCACGGCGGTGAGCTGGGGCCCATGGAGCGGTGGCGGCATGGCCGGCGCTGAGCAACTCGCACAGTTCGAGCGCATCGGCAACCATGGCCTCGAGCCGGCCGTCGCACTCGACCTGCTCGGACGTCTCCTGGTGGCGGGGCGCAGTGCCGCCACCATCGTGGATATCGACTGGTCGCGGTTCCGCGCGGCCTACGAGGCTCGTCGTCAGCGGCCGCTCGTGGCCGAACTGGGACGTGCGGCGGCGTCCGCCACGGCGCCGTCACCGGTGTCCAGCGGCTCGTCGGAGTGGCTCGGCAGGCTGGCCGCGGTACCGCAGGGCGAACGCGGGGAGTTGCTCGCGACGCTCCTCCGGGCCGAAGTGGCGGCGACGCTGGGCTTCGAACGGCCGGAGGACGTGTCGCCCGAGCGCAGCTTCTACGACGCCGGCATGGACTCGCTGATGATGGCCGATTTCGTGGGCCGTCTCCGCACACGGCTCGGCGGGTCGTTCACACGCCTGGTCTTCGATCACCCGTCGGTGTCGGACCTGGCGACGCACCTGCTCGGGCATCTCGACCTGGGCGCCGCTGAGGATCTGTTCTCAGGGAGCGCCTCCGGGAGTGCCGTTGCTGCTGGTGCCTCCGCCGCCGGCGCCTCCGCGTCCAGCGCGGCGGGGCTGCCCGGTGGCGTGTCGTCGCTCTCTGGTGTGCCGCGGGCCGAGGCCGAGGCGCGCGTGAGGACGGTGCTTCGCGCGCAGATCGGCGAGGCGCTCGGCCTCGACCCTGCCGAGCCGATGCGCCCCGACCAGGCGTTCACGGACATGGGCATGGACTCGCTGCTCGCGGCCGACGTGGCCGGCCGTCTCAAGACGCACTTCGGTGTCAGCGGCTCTGCCCTGGTCTTCGAGCATCCGACGCTCGATGCCCTCACGGCCCACCTCGTCTCGCGCCTGGCCACGCACGGCACAGATCCCAGCCGGTTGGGGCGCAGCGGCACACCGGCAGGTGTGGCGCCTCCCGGCGCGGTGGCGACGGCTCCTGGCGCAGCCGTCGGGCGTGGCATCGAGGGCTATGCCGAAGGGGTCGAGGCCGACGTGGAGCGCTTCCAGGTCGCGGCCTGGCCGCACCGGAAGCCCGAGTTCATCGTCCCGCGCTGGCAGTGGGCCTTCGTCGCGTCCGCCCGACGCCTGGGCCTGGCGCCGCGTGTCTGGCTGTACCGGGACGGCGACCGCCTCGTGGGACACATGGGCGCCATCGCGGTCCGGCTGAAGATGGGCGCCGAGGTGCGCGAGACCGCGTGGCTCGTGGACACGATGGTGCTCGAGAGTCACCGGGACAAGGCCGTGGGCTCGCACCTGATGGTGCAGGCGCGCGAAGACCTGCCGTTCGCGCTGTCGCTCGGGCAAACAGCGCAGATGCGCGACATTCTGGTTCGCCTGGGATGGACGCAGGTGACACCCCTGCAGACGGCGCAGTTGCTGATACGCCCGGAGCGTGTGCTGAAGGGGAAGCTCCCCGCGCCAGCGGCGTGGGCCGCCGGTCTCGGACTGCGCGCCACCTCCGCCGTCCGCGACATGCTGCGCGAGCGTGCCACCACGGAGGTGCGCGAGGTCGCGCGGTTCGACGAGCGGCACGACCGGCTCTGGGCGCGTGCGTCCAGAGACATCACGTGCGCCGTGGTCCGCGACGCCTCCTTCCTCAACTGGAAGTACGTGGACCAGCCCGGGCAGCAGTTCCTGCGGCTGGAACTCGTGCAGGGCGACGAGGTGCGGGCCGTCGTGGTGCTGATGTTCCGTGAGCCTGATGCGGCGTATCGCTACCGCCGCGGGTTCATCGTCGATCTGGTCGCGCCGCTCTCCGACGATGCGCTGCTGCACGATGCCCTGCGGCAGGCGGTGGAGGCCGCGGCCGCGCGAGGCGCCGACGCACTGCTCTGTCTGCACGCGCACCCGTCGCTGACCGCGGCGTTGCGGGCTAGCGGCTTCACGTTGCGCCAGCCCGAACGCTTCCTGGTCGTGGATGCCGGCACCCTGCCTTCGGAGACACGCGCCGTCGTCACCAGCGGCGACCACTGGTTCCTCACGCAGGGCGACTCCGACATCGACCGTCCGTGACGCGTCGCCACCTGGGCCGCAGTCCGATTGCGGCGTGCGGCTCGGCGTGGCCCCCCGGACCGGGCCTCCGGCGCGACGACGCGGGAAAGCAGCGCTCAGCTCGGAGCGATTGCTCAGGCGGTCCCGAGCGCTGGGAATCCTTCGACGAGGCGTGGTTCGGCGTCCCACGCCGGATCGGGCCGACTTGCGCACGACGGGACAGCGACAGTCTGGAAAACGGCGCGCAAGGGGACGGATGAACCCCCTGGAGCGCCATTTTCCCGCGTCGTCGCGCCGGAGGCGCGATCCGGCGTGGGACGCCGAACCGCACGCCGTTTGGTCAGCGACGGCCGTCAGGTCAGCGCGCGGCGACGCCGGCGGCCTGCGCCCGCTCGACGAACCGGTCGAAGTGCTCCTGCGGCAGGCCCAGCACGCCGAAGAACTCCGAGCGCCGGGTGCCCTCGCCGTGGAAGTCGGAGCCGCCGGTGACGGCGACGCCCAGGTCGGCGGCCATCTGGAGGTAGTGCGCCTGCAGGGCGTCGTCGTGCGAGCTATGGAACGCTTCGATCGCCGTGAGTCCGGCCTCGACCAGGCCGGGGATGATCTCGTCGCGCTGCCGGTAGCCGGGATGGGCGAGCGATGCGGCACCGCCGCCCCTGGTGACCAGCTCCACGACTTCGGCGGGCGTGGCGCCGGTGTGGGGGACGTAGGCGGGGCTGTCTTCGCCCAGGTACCGGTCGAA
>JABFRY010000197.1 GCA_013140955.1 Acidobacteriota bacterium | reverse complement strand
CGTAAGGTTTCGTCGCCGACGCCTCGACAGCCGGTGTGGGCATCAACCTGCGGCTCCGAGCGACACCCGGGACTCGCGCGCCTCGTCGAGCACCTCGACCAGGGCGCTGGCCGCCAGGCGCGCATCGTCGGTCGTCATCGAGGCGCTGATGGGCAGCGTGAGGATGCGCGCCGACAGGCGATCGGTCACCGGCAGGAAGGGTGTGGCCCCGGCATAGAGCGGCATCGTGTGGACCGGCTGGTAGTGCAGGCTCGCGCCGATGTTTCGCTCCCGGAGAGCCGCGAGCACCTCATGGCGGGTCCAGGCCAGGCGCTCGATGGGCAGCTGCACGAGACAGAGGTGCCGGGCATGGCCCTCGTCGAGGAGGCCGTCCTGCCATACGAAGGGCCAGGGCGACTGCGCAAGCGTCTCCCGGTAGGCACGGGCCACGTCGAGGCGACGCCGGGCGAAAACCGGCTGTCGCCGGAGCTGCACGCGCCCGATGGCGGCCTGCAAGTCGGTGTAGTTCATCTTGAAGCCGAGTTCCCTGACGCGGGGCGTCTCGAGGCGTCTGGGATCGACGAAACGCTTCCAGGCATCCTGCGGCAGTCCATGCTGGCGCAGCGACCGGAGCCTGTCGGCGACGGCCTCGTCGGCGAGGGCCACGGCGCCCCCTTCCCCGGTCGAGAGGTTCTTGTTCGCGTAGAAACTGAAGCAGGTGAGATTGCCCGAGGCCCCGACGGGTCGGCCGTCCGCGAACCGCGCGCCGAAGGCGTGGGCCGCATCCTCCACGATCGGGATGTGGGCGGGCACGGCGCGCCGGATCGCTGCCACGTCCACGGCGAGCCCACCGAGATGGACGACGATTACGGCCCGGGTACGCGGCCCCAGCACGGCGCGGACGGTGGCGGGTGACACCGAGAGCGTTCCGGGATCGACATCGCAGAACACCACGGTCGCGCCCACCTGCCGCACGACGTTCGCGGTGCTGATCCACGTCAGACTCGGCACCACCACCTCGTCGCCAGGACCGATGCCGTGCGCCACCAGGGACAGGAAGAGCGCGGAGGTGCACGAGTTCACCGTCACGACGGCCGGCGCACCGCAGGCCTCGGCCAGCTCGCGCTCGAACGCCAGGGTTTCCGAGCCCATGCCGACCCAGCCGGTCCGCATGATGCGCGTGACCGCGGACATCTCCTCGTCGCCGAAGTCGGGCCTGCCAAAGGGAAGATAGGTGTCGCGTCGGAGCATGAGACCGTCACGACCTCAGCAACCGACGTGCCACGCCGGGTGCGCGGGTCGCGCCGAACCGTGCACGGCTTCGGTATGGCGGGGCCCGTGTCTGGCCCACACGCACCTGTCGGTGCGCCGGCCGGACGTCGGTACACCGACACCTGGCCACTCACGCCGTGCGCGTGTCGGAGTCGCCATCTGAGCCCAGCCCTCCGGGCCGGCGACTCAGGACGCAGCGGATCTGGACGAGCAGCCCCCGGCCCGCACGCTCCCCCGGCTTCTGCTGGATTCAAGCCCGGCCGCCGCCACCACCCGCCTCGGGGGCGCAGGAACCGGCACCCGCGCACGTTCGGCGATAGAATCCCCGTATGCGCACGCCCCTCGACATCTCGACCCTTGGTGAGCTTCGTACGGCGATTGTCAGCGGCTCGCTGCCCCGGCGGACGGTGCACCAGGAGGTGCGCGACAACCTCATCCGGAAGCTGCGGACCGGCGAGGAGCTGTTCCCCGGCATCATCGGCTACGAGGACACCGTCGTGCCGCAGGTCGTCAACGCCCTGCTCTCGCAGCACAACTTCATCCTCCTGGGCCTGCGGGGACAGGCAAAGACCCGGATGCTCCGGGCGCTGGCCACACTGCTCGACGACTACCTCCCGGTGATGCCGGGATGCGAGATCAACGACGACCCGATTGATCCGATCTGCGGCGCCTGCCGGGCGCGTGTTGCCGCGGAAGGCGACGCCACGGCGGTGGCCTGGCTCCCCCGCGACGCGCGGTACATCGAGAAGCTGGCCACGCCCGACGTGACCATCGCGGACATGGTGGGCGACATCGACCCGATCAAGGCCGCGCGGTCGGGGCTGCAGCTGTCGAGCGAGCTCACCATGCACTACGGCCTGTTGCCGCGTGCCAACCGCGGGATCTTCGCGATCAACGAACTGCCGGACCTCGCCGGCAAGATCCAGGTGGGGCTGTTCAACATCCTTCAGGAGGGCGACGTCCAGATCAAGGGCTACCCCGTGCGGCTGCCGCTCGACGTCCTGATGGCCTTCACCGCCAATCCCGAGGACTACACCGCGCGCGGCAAGATCATCACGCCGCTCAAGGACCGCATCGGATCGGAGATCCGCACGCACTACCCGACCGGGCGTTCGCAGGCCATGACCATCACAGCGCAGGAGGCCTGGGTCAGCCGCGACGACGAGGCGCCGGCCGCCGAGGTGCCGGCCTTCGTCGCCGAAGTGGTCGAGGAGATTGCGTTCCAGGCCCGGCAGGACCGGCGCGTGGACAAGCGGTCTGGCGTCAGCCAGCGCCTGCCGATCTCGGCCATGGAGAACGTGGTCTCCAACGCCGAGCGCCGGGCGTTGTCCGCGGACGAGCCGGTCAGCGTGCCGCGGGTCACCGACGTCTACGCGGCCCTGCCGTCGATCACCGGGAAGTTCGAGCTCGAGTACGAGGGCGAACTCAAGGGCGCCGAAGCCATCGCCCGCGAGGTGATCCGGGCCGCCATCGCCACGGTCGCCGATGGGTACCTGTCCCACCTCGACACGCAGCAGGTCATCGAGTGGTTCGAGCTGGGCGGCTCGCTCCAGGTGAGCGACACCATGGGCGCGGACGAACTCCTGTCGCAGACGGACCAGGTGCAGGGTCTGCGCGACCTCGTGTACGCGGCCGGCGTGGCCGAGGACGCGCCCGCCCCGCTCCTGGCGTCGGGCGTCGACTTCGTGCTCGAGGGCCTCTACGCGTTGAAGCGGATCGGGCGCAGCGAGGAACGGGGCTATCAGGCGACCGAGGAGCCTGCGCGGCGGCCCGCGCGCGAGACGATGCTGGGGGATGAGCCTCCGGTGCCGACCGGTGGCAAGAAGCGGTACTACAATTAGGACCGTCCACCCCCACATGAAGTACCGCTACACGAAATACACGCCGAGCCTGCTGGACGAGGTCGACATGGAGGACCTCGTCTCCAAGCTGTCGGACCTGCTGCTGTCGAGCGGCTTCCGGGGGCCGTGGGGCGACACCGGCGACGCCGACGACCGGACGATGCAGGCCCTGCACGACGCCATCATGGAGGCGCTCTTCAGCGGCGGCGTCCTGTCGGAGGAGGCGCTCCAGCAGTTGCTCGGGGATCCGGCCGACGCGGACCAGGAGCAGGCGCGGCAGCAGCTCGAAGACCTGATCCAGCAGATCATCGAGCGGATGGCGGAGCAGGGCTTCATCACGCCCGCCCCCGAGCGGCAGGCCGACGCGGAGGGCCCCGGAGGTGGCGAGGGTGAGGGTGACGCCGGGCGTGTGACGTTCGAGGTCACCGACAAGGCGCTCGACTTCCTGGGCTACCGCGCCCTGCGCGACCTCCTGGGCTCGATCGGGCGCAGCAGTTCGGGCCGGCACGAGACGCGCCACCTGTCCACCGGCGTCGAGGCGATCGCGGCGCCCAAGCCGTACGAGTTCGGCGACACCCTCAACATCGACCCCAGCAGCACCATTCTGAACGCCGTGCAGCGCATGCACACGGAAGGCGCCCGTCGCGACCCGTCAGGCGCCCCGTTCTCGATCGACATCGAGTACACGGACCTGATGGTGGCGCAGAGCGAGTACCAGAGTTCCTGTGCCACGGTGATCATGCTCGACTGCAGCCACAGCATGATCCTCTACGGCGAGGACCGCTTCACGCCGGCCAAGCGCGTGGCGATGGCCCTGTCGCACCTGATCCGGACGCAGTATCCCGGCGACTCGCTCCATGTCGTGCTGTTCCACGACTCGGCCGAAGAGATCCCGCTCGCGCAGCTGGGACGGGTGAAGGTGGGACCGTACTACACCAACACGCGCGAAGGCCTGCGGCTGGCCCGCCGCATCCTCGAACGGCAGAAGAAGGACATGCGGCAGATCGTCATGATCACCGACGGCAAGCCATCGGCGCTCACGCGCCCCGACGGCCGCATCTACAAGAACGCCTTCGGCCTCGATCCGTACGTCCTGGCCGAGACGTTCTCGGAAGTGAGCGCCTGCCAGAAGGCCGGCATCATGATCAACACCTTCATGCTGGCGCGCGATCACGATCTGGTCGCGTTCGTCCGCCGGGTGGCGGCCATGTGCCGGGGCAAGGCGTACTTCACCACGCCCTACACGCTGGGGCAGTACGTCCTGATGGACTACATGGACCGGAAGACGAAGACCATTCACTAGGGTGCCCCGGGGCTCGACCGCCATGCTTCCACCGACGATTCCGCTGTTCCCGCTCCCCAACGTGGTCCTGTTTCCCAACGTCTTCCTCCCCCTCCACATCTTCGAGCCCAGGTACCGCGCCATGGTCGCCGACGCCCTCGCGGGCGACCGCATCATCGGCATGGTGCTGCTGCAGCCGGGCAGCGAGCACGACTACGAAGGCCGCCCGCCGGTCTTCCCGATCGGATGCGCCGGCGTGGTCACCCATGCGGAGCCGCTGGGCGACGGGCGGTACGACATCGTGCTGCGGGGGATCGAGCGCTTTCGCATCGCGGGGGAGGAAGAGGGCGGGCAGTACCGGGTGGCCCGGGTGGACGGCCTGCCGGACGGGACGCCCGAGCCGGAGCGACAGTTCCTGCGGCAGCAGCGCCAGCGCCTCGAAGCGGTGCTGGCTGCGGCGCTCGAGCGGGGCGGGGCCGAACCGCGGTTTCCCCCGGCCGTTCCCGACGACGACCTGGTCAACGCGCTGTCGCAGTACATCGAGCTCGAGCCCCTCGAGCGCCAGGCGCTGCTGGAGCGACGGACGACGCTCGACCGATGCCGGGGGCTCATCGAACTGCTGGAAATGAAGACGATGGCGCCGAAGGGCCCGTGGACCGGCCGAATGGTCCACTGACGGGGTGAGGCAGGGCCCGCGATGACGGTGCGGGCAGACGCTGGCGTGGACGTGGGCCCGACGGGGGGCCAGGGTCCCCCGTCGGGCCGTCCGGTCAGTTGAAGGACCGGTAGAACCCCACGCTGAAGCGGACGTTGCTGCTGTCCTCGATGAACACCTTCAGCTCGGGCCGGATGCCCCAGTTCTCGCCGGCCTGCCAGCGGGCGCCGCCGCCGACGTTCACGCCGAGCGTCGAGTCGGACGCGTCCCCACCACCGAAGCCGGGCGAGGAGACCGACACGCTGACGCGCAGCACGCCCAGGCCGCCGAGCAGGTAGGGCGTCAGCTTCCCGCTGGCCGCCGCCGGGAACAGGTAGTGCACGTTCGCATCGATCGAGAGTCCACTGCTGTCGGCATCGACGCCGAAGCCGGAGAAGTCGTCTCCGAGCGTGAGGTACCCCGCCTCGAGGGCCAGCAACAGACGGGGGTTGAAGGCGTACTGCACGCCGCCACCCACCGTCGTTCCCCCACCGTCGGTGACCCCGCCCACGAACCCCAGGATCTCCGTCTGACCGGCCTCCACTTCCTGTGCGGACGACACGGCACTCACGCCAAACAGCATGAAAGCACACACGCAGCAGCTGCTCATGAACTTCGCAAGATTCGTCACGGCTGTACTCTCCATCGATTGAACGCCACCGCGGGAGCGGGACGCTGACACATCATCGTTGCACGGGTGTTCGGGGCCGACAAGGCGGAAGGAGTTCGAAGGCGGGCGTTACCGCGCGAGACGGCGGTCAGAGGGTCGAGGACAGGCGCACGGCCAGCGCGGCGGCGATCTTCTCGCCGTGGAGGCGCCCGTTCTCGATGAAGACGGTCCCCGTATGGCGCCCCGCGATGGCACCGCCCGCCACGAACAGGCCGGGCACGGTGGTCTCGAACGTGTCGGGATCGAGCACCGGCGCCAGCGAGTCGGGATCGAGCGCCACGCCCGCCGACCGCAGGAGGTCGGTGTCGGCGTGATACCCGGTGAGCAGGAAGACCGCATCGGCCGGCAGTTCCTCCTCGACGCCGTTCCGGGAGAGGACGACCGAGCCCGGGCGGATCGCGGTCACGTGGGTGCCGAACCGGGCCGGAATGGAGCCCTCCGTGATCCGGTTCTCGATGTCCGGGCGGACCCAGTACTTGATGCTCTCGCCGAGCGTCTCGCCCCGGTGCACGAGCGTCACCCGGGCACCGGCCCGGAACAGCTCGAGAGCGGCCTCGGCCGCCGAGTTCTTGCCGCCCACCACCACCACGCGCTCACGGTAGAACGGGTGCGGGTCCCGGTAGTAGTGGGAGACGTGGGGCAGGTCCTCACCCTCGATGCCGAGCCGGTTGGGCGCGTCGTAGTAGCCGATGGCCATCACCACCGCCCGCGCGTGCCTGGCCCGGCGCACCCCGGCCCGGTCGAGCGTGGTCACCACGAAGACGCCGTCGTCCTCGCGCTCGACCCGCTCCACCGCCTCGTGGAGCACCACCGACACACCGAGCGCGTCGACGACACGGCGGTAGTAGCGGAGCGCTTCCAGGCGGGTCGGCTTCTCGTAGGGCGTGACGAGCGGAAGGCCGCCGATCTCGAGCAGCTCCGGCGTGGTGAAGAACACCATGTTGGTCGGGAAGTGGAAGATGGAATTGACCAGCACTCCCTTCTCCACGACCAGGGCATCCAGCCCCGCCTTCCGCGCCGCGATGGCGGTGGCCAGCCCTGAGGGACCGGCGCCGACCACGAGGACGTCGCGGACCGCCATGACCTACGACGCCTTCTCCAGCCCGAAGGCCCGATGGAGCGCGCGCACGGCCGCCGCCGCATCCCGCTCGGCCACCACGACCGAGATATTGCGCTCCGACGAGCCCTGGGAGATGGCCATCACGTTGATGCCCTCTGCGCCGAACGCGCCGAATACGGTGGCCGCGATGCCCGGCTTGCCGCGCATCCGATCCCCGATCGCGGCGACGATGGCCACGGAGGCTTCCCCGTCGATCTCCTCGATGTGCCCGCGCGTCAACTCCATCTCGAGCGCCGTGTGCAGGGCCTTGATGACCCTGGGCGCATCGGACTCGTTGATGGTGAAGCAGATGTTGTTCTCCGACGAAGCCTGCGAAATCATCAGGACGTTGGCGCCCTCGTCGGCCACGACCTCGAAGGCCTTGGCCACGATCCCCGGGATGCCCTGCATGCCGGTCCCGGAGATGGTCACGAGCGTGAGCTTGCGTATGGAGGTGACGGCCTTCACCCCGCCCACCGAGGGGTCGCCATCGACGCTCACCCGCGTGCCCGGGTGCGACGGGTTGAAGCTGTTGAGGATCCGGACCGGAATGCGCTGCCGGAACGCGGGCAGGATCGTCTTGTAGTGCAGCACCTTTGCGCCGTAGTACGCGAGTTCGGCCGCCTCGCTGTACGAGATCTCCGACAGGGTCCTCGCCTCCGGCACCTCCGACGGGTTGGCGGTCATCACCCCGTCCACGTCGGTCCAGATCCACACCTCGGTGGCATCCAGGGCCGCGCCGATGATCGACCCGGAGTAGTCGGAGCCACCGCGACCGAGCGTGGTGAGCACGCCGTCGGGTGTGGCGCCGATGAACCCGGTGACGACCGGGATCTCCCCACGCTCCACCGCCGGGAGCAGAACGGCCCGCGCCTTGGCGCGCGTCTCCGCGGCAAGTGGCTCGGCGGCCCCGAAATGGTCGGTGGTCACGATGAGGTCGGTGGCATCGTGCGGGTGCGACACCCGGCCCCGGGCGTTGATGGCCGCCGACAGGAGCGGCGCCGCCAGCATCTCGCCGGTGCCGGAGATCGCATCGAGCAGCCTGGGCGTCAGGTCGTGGACCAGTGAGAGGCCGAAACAGAGCTTCTCGAAGCGGTCGAGGCGTCGCCAGAGGGTGTCGACGACGGCGGCGTGCAGCTGCGGGGAACCCCCGACGAGGGTGTCGGCCACGGCCTTGTGCCGATCGAACAACTGCTGGCGTACCTGGGGATCCCAGTTCCCGGTGGAGGCTTCACGCGCCGCATCCACGAGCGTGTTGGTCACGCCGCTCATCGCCGACGTGACGACGACCACCTGGTGTCCCTGCTCGGCGCTGTCGACCGCCAGTTTCGCGGCATGCGCAATACGTTCCGCCGATCCGACGGACGTGCCGCCGAACTTCATCACAATGAGCATAGTGTTCCGCGTGTGCCGGTGCGGCCGGACCACGGGTCCGGCCCTTGAAGGCGTCGAACGGGCCCGGGCCCGATCATTGTAAGGCGGAGTTCAGCGGAGCGGCGCTGGAAGGGCGGAATCGCCCATCAGATAGCGGTCGATCCCCTTGGCGGCACTCCGGCCCTCGGCGATGGCCCAGACGATGAGCGACTGGCCACGCTGCATGTCGCCGGCGGTGAAGACGCCGGGCACGCTCGTCATCCACTGCTCGTCCCGCCAGACGGTGCCCCGCTCGGTGAGCCTGACGCCCAGGTCGTCGAGCAGCGGGCCGCGTTCGGGGCCCGTGAAACCCATGGCCAGGAGCACGAGGTCTGTCTCGATCTCGAACTCACTGTCCGGGACACGCACGAACTGCATCCGCCCCTCCACCGGCTCGGCCTGCACCCGCACGGCGTGCAGGCGTGCCACCCGGCCGTTCCGGTCAGCCTCGAAGCGCTGCGTCGAGACGCCGTAGAGACGCTCGCCGCCCTCCTCGTGGGCGGCCGAGACCCGGAACACGTGCGGCCACAGGGGCCACGGATTGTCGTCGGCGCGGTCGTGCGGCGGCATCGCCATCAGCTCGAGCTGGTACACGGAGCGGGCGCCCTGCCGATGGGCCGTGCCCAGGCAGTCGGCCCCGGTGTCGCCGCCGCCGATGATCACGACGTTGCGGCCCTTCGCGGAGATGGCGGCGCCCTCGGGCACGGTGTCGCCCTCGCAACGACGGTTCTGCAGCGTCAGGTAGTCCATCGCGAAATGGACCCCCTGCAGCTCGCGCCCCGGAATGGTCAGGTCGCGCGGATTCCCGGCGCCGGCCGCCAGCAGGATGGCGTCGAAGTCGCGGCGCAGGCGGTCCACCTGCACGTCCCTGCCGATGTCCACGCCGCTCCTGAAGACGATGCCCTCCTGCTCGAGCAGCCGGAGCCGGCGTTCGAGCACGCGCTTCTCCATCTTGAACTCGGGGATGCCGTATCGCAGGAGGCCGCCGATCCGGTCCGACTTCTCGAACACGGTCACCGAGTGCCCGGCACGATTCAGCTGGTCGGCGGCCGCCAGGCCGGCGGGACCCGACCCGACCACGGCCACCTTCTTCCAGGTCCGCATCGCGGGCGGCGTGGCCGTGACCCACCCTTCGTCGAAGGCGCGGTCGATGATCGACACCTCCACGGCCTTGATGGTCACCGGATCCTGGTTGATGCCGAGTACGCACGCGCCCTCGCAGGGCGCGGGACACAGCCGTCCGGTGAACTCCGGGAAGTTGTTGGTCGCGTGCAACCGGTCGATGGCTCCGCGCCAGCGGTCGCGGTAGACCAGGTCGTTCCAGTCGGGAATCAGGTTCCCCAGGGGGCAGCCCTGATGGCAGAACGGGATGCCGCAGTCCATGCAGCGCGCGCCCTGCTGCTGGATATCGCCCAATTCGTACGGAATGTAGACCTCGTGCCAGTCGTGCACCCGTTCCTCGACGGGCCGCGAGGGATGCTTCTGACGCTGGATCTCGATAAAGCCTGTCGGCTTACCCATGGGTGGTCCCCGCCGTGGTGCTGGGCGAGCCGGAATCGCCGGTGCGCGCCGCCGCGCGCGAACCGGCGGCCTTCGACCGCGCCTCCTGTTTCTTCCTCGCCTCGTTCTGGAGCGCCCGGCGGTACTCCCGCGGCATGACCTTGACGATCCGTGGCTGCAGCGCCGCCCAGTCCTTCAGGAGCGCCTCGGCGTAGGTGCTGCCGGTGAGCGCCACGTGCCGCATGACGATGTCCTGCACGAAGTTGAGATCGTCGGGCTCGGTGAGCTGTTCGAGATCCACCATCTCGGGGTTGCAGCGCCGCGAGAACGTGCTGTCGGCGTCGAGCACGTAGGCCACCCCGCCGCTCATGCCGGCGGCGAAGTTGCGGCCGGTCCGGCCCAGCACCACTACACGGCCGCCCGTCATGTACTCGCAGCCGTGGTCACCCACGCCCTCGACCACGACGACGGCGCCGCTGTTGCGCACGCAGAACCGTTCGCCGGCCACGCCGCGCACGAACCCTTCCCCGCTCGTCGCGCCGTAGAAGGCCACGTTGCCGACCACGATGTTCTCTTCGGCCTTGAAGGACACGCCGTCGGGCGGCCGGACGATCAGGCGTCCCCCGGACAGACCCTTGCCGAAGCCGTCGTTGGCGTCCCCGATGAGGGTCATCGTGATGCCGCGGGGCACGAAGGCCCCGAAGCTCTGGCCGGCCGAGCCGTCGAACCGCAGCCGGATGGTGTCGTCGGGCAGGCCCGCGCCGCCGAACCGGCGGGTCAACTCCGACCCGAGCATGGTGCCGACCGGCCGGGTCCGGTTGCGAATCGGCATGCGCACCTCCACGGGCGTGCGCGTCGCCAGGGCGTCCGCACAGCGC
>JABFRY010000349.1 GCA_013140955.1 Acidobacteriota bacterium | reverse complement strand
CGCCGCGCCTGGCCCCCCTCGAGCGCGCGGTCCAGGTGTTCGGGTTTCACCTCGCGACGCTCGACCTGCGCCAGCACGCCGGCGTCCACGAGGCGGTCGTGGCCGAACTCCTGCGTGTGGCGCGCGTCGAACCCGACTACGCCAGCCTGGACGAGCCCTCGCGTCGCGCGCGGCTGACGGCGCTGCTCGACGAGGCCCGCCCGTTGCGCGTGCGGGGCGCGGAATACTCGGCGCGGCTGCGCGACGAGCTGGAGATCCTCGAAGCCGCCGCCGACGTTCGTCGCCGCTACGGGCCGCAGGCGATCCGGCACACCATCGTGAGCCACACCGAGCAGGTCAGCGACCTGCTCGAGGTCCTGCTGCTGCAGAAGGAGGCGGGCCTGCTGCGCGGATCGCTCGCGGCGGATGCGGTGGCCGACCTCATCACCGTGCCGCTCTTCGAGACCATCGCCGACCTGCGCCAGGGCGCCGTCGTCATGCGCGAGTTCTACGCCGTGCCGGGCGTGCTCGACATGGTGCTGCGCAGCGGCGGGGAGCAGGAGGTGATGCTCGGCTACAGCGACAGCAACAAGGACGGCGGCGTCTTCACCAGCAACTGGGAGCTGTACCGGGCCGAGGTGGCGCTGGCGGCACTGTTCGAGCCCCTGCGGCAATCCCACGGTCTGGTCTTGCGGCTGTTCCACGGGCGGGGTGGCACGGTCGGACGGGGCGGCGGGCCGAGCTACGACGCCATCCTGGCGCAGCCCCCGGGCACGGTGCACGGGCAGATCCGCCTCACGGAACAGGGCGAGGTCATCAGCGCCAAGTACGCGAACGCCGAGATCGGCCGACGGAACCTCGAGACGCTGGTGGCGGCCACGATGGAGGCGACGCTGTTGCGGCCCACCCGGTCGGCGCCGCGGGCGTTCCACGAGGCGGCCGCCGCGATCAGCGACGCCAGCCTGGCCGCCTATCGCCGCCTCGTGTACGACAGCGACCGCTTCGCCGAGTACTACTTCTCGGCCACGCCCATCCGCGAAATTGCCGCGCTGAAGATGGGATCCCGCCCCACGTCACGACGGGCGAGCCGCCGCATCGAAGACCTGCGCGCCATCCCGTGGAGCTTCAGCTGGGGTCAGTGCCGCGTGGCGCTGCCTGGCTGGTTCGGGTTTGGCGCGGCCATCGAGGCCTATCTGGCCGGCGGGCCGAGGGACGAGCGACTGGCCCTCCTGCGGCGGATGCACCGCGAGTGGCCGTTCTTCCGCACCCTGCTCTCGAACCTCGACATGGTGCTCGCCAAGACCGACCTCGGCATCGCCGCGCGCTACGCCGAGCTGGTAGAGGACCGGCGGCTGGCCACGCGGGTCTTTTCGGCGATCAGGGCCGAATGGACGCGTACCAACGATGCGCTCGCCACGATCACCGGCGCACCGGACCGCCTGCACGCGAACCCCGCGCTGGCCCGATCGATCGCGCACCGGTTTCCCTATCTGGACCCGATGAACCATCTCCAGGTGGAGCTGCTGCGCCGCGCCCGCAGCCGCACGAGGCGGCGCGGGGGCGCAACCGACGAGCGCCTGCAGCGCGGCATCCACATCTCCATCAATGGCATTGCCGCCGGCCTGCGCAACACCGGGTGATGCCGGCAGCCGTGCGGCAGCCGCACACGACAGCCGCGCTCGGCACAGCGCTGGGAACGCCGCTGGCGACAGCGCTCGAGACAGCGCTCGAGACAGCGCTCGAGACAGCGCAACAGCACCTCGCACCGGAGGAGGCGGCCCCCTGCCGTACACTGAGGTTCTCGTGACGCTGCCTCAACGCTGGACGCCGGAGCCCCGCCGCCCATGAAGCTCTCCCTCCTCGACCTGTCCCCGGTGGCCACCGGGCGCGCCCCGAGCCAGGCCCTGCGGGATACGGTGGACGTGGCCCGGGCGTGCGACACGCTGGGCTACACGCGCTTCTGGGTGGCCGAGCATCACGGGATGGCCAACATCGCGGCGTCGGCGCCCGAGGTGCTCGTGGCGCACATCGCCGCCGTGACATCGCGCCTGCGCGTGGGCACGGGCGGCATCATGCTGCCCAATCACAACCCGCTGCGGCTGGTGGAGATCTTCCGCGCGCTGGCGGCCCTGCACCCTGGCCGCATCGACCTCGGCGTCGGCCGTGCGCCAGGCACCGATCCGTTGACCGCGTCGGCCCTCCAGCGCGACGGACAGGACGACCCCAATGCGCGCCTCGCCGAGATGCTGGCCTTCGACCAGGCGGGCTTTCCCGAGGGCCACCCGTTCAGGGACATCACCCCGATGCCCGCCGACGTGCACCTGCCCGACGTGTGGATGCTCGGGTCCACGCTCACCGGCGCGCAACTGGCGGCCGAACTCGGCCTGCGGTACGCCTTTGCCGGGCACTTCGCCATGCGCCATGCGCAGGCGGCCCTCACGTGGTACCGCACGCACTTCGTCCCCTCGGCGCGGCTTCCCGAGGCTCACGCGATGCTGGCCGTGACCGTCGTGTGCGGCGAGACCGACGCGCACGCGGAGCGGCTGGCGGCGCCCATCAAGCTGGGCGTGGTGCGGATTCGCACCGGTCGGCGTGCGGCGTTCGCCACGATCGAGGAAGCCCTGGCGTACCGCTACACGCCGCAGGAAGAGGCGATCGCCGACGACTTCCTGCGGGGCGCCGTGATTGGCGGCCCCGAGCGGGTACGCGAGGGGCTCGAGCGGCTGCTGGCCACCTCGGGCGCCGACGAGCTGATGCTGTCCACGCTGCTGCCGGATCCGGAGGACCGTCTGGCCTCGCACCGGCGCGTGGCCACCGCCGTCGGGCTCGTCGCCTGATCGGGTCCGCAGGTGAGGGCCACCCGGGACGTATAATGACCGCCGACGCACCACGGCGCGCGCGCTCAGCGTCCGATACTCAGTACCCGGACATGACTGCTGGCCTCATCCCTCACACGCGTCGCCATCGGGCCCTAGGCGCCGCCACGCTCGGCGCGCTGCTGTTCCTGACGTGGGATGGTGGACACGCGCAGCAGGCGCTGGTCCCCACACCCCATCCGCCGCTGCCCGGACATCCGTCTCTGTACTGGCTGGTGCCCGATCCGGCCGTACCGTCGCGGGCCGCGGGCGCTGCTGGTGAGGATGCCGCGCTCGAGCGACTCGCCGAGGGCGTGGCGCGCATCGCCGCGGGCGACTACGCCGCCGGGCTCCCGCTCGTGGACCCGGCCGGCCTGACACGCTCACCGCTCCTGGCCTACGCACATTTCTACAGGGGCGTGGCGATGGCAGGCCTGGAGCGTCCGCGGGATGCGCGCGCCGAGTTCGCCGCCGCGCTCACGCCTCAGCAGGCTGGTCAGCACGGTCACGGCCTCGGCTGGTTCGCCCAGCTGGCG
>JABFRY010000436.1 GCA_013140955.1 Acidobacteriota bacterium | reverse complement strand
TGATCCGGGTCGTGGCTCCTCGCATCGGCTCTCCGGGCGTGCCGGCGGAAGGCCCGCCCGCCGTCGCGCAGGGCCGGCGATGGGTGTGGGGCGTGGGCATTGCGGCCGCGCTCTTCGCCGCGGCACTGCTCTCTCAGATCGTGCCGCGCGAATCAGCCGCGCCGGCGTTGCCCGGCAGCGACGATACGCAGCCCGACAGCGGGGCGCCAACCGCACCACCCGCGCCCGCGGTCGATGGGGCGGCCGGCGGGGCGTCCGGGTCGGGCACCACGCTGCGCGTGCCCGAGGCGTCGGTAGCGTTCGGCAATCTGGTGTACACACTGCGCGGCCTGAGTCTCGTCGAGGGCGACCCGAACCCGCACCTGCGTGTCGAGGTGTTGCTGTCGAACGAGGGACGGACACCGGTGAACTTCTGGGACCAGACGTTTCGCCTGGTGGTGGACGGCGTGGCCAGGCAGCCCGAGAGCGGGCTGAACGAGGTCGTCGGCGGCTATGCGCAGCAGGAAGGCACGATCGACTTCGGGCTGCCGCCCGGGGCCTCGGAGGCCACGCTGCGGTTCGTGACCGGCGATCAGACGGCGGACGTGCCGCTGGATCTCACGGCCGTGGGTGGTCCCACGGCAACCGTGACCACCGCCCAGGCGGAACCCGTACTCGGCACGGAACTCCCCCTGATGTTGCTCGACCGCGCGGACCGTGCCTACCTGCTCACGGGCCTGACGCGTCAGCGCTTCGTCAACGTCACCAGGCTGGCCGTGACGATCCGCCAGGACAACCGGACGTCGGTCACCAGCTATTTCGGCGACGGCGCGGTCCGGCTGGTCGTGGACGGACAGGCCGGCGCGCCGTTCCGGTCGGCCGCGAGAACGGTACCGGGCAATACCGCCGCGGCCGTCGAGTTCGTGTTCGACGCCCCGCCCGACATCCGCGAGGTGCGGCTCCGGCTCATCGACGGCGAGGAGTCGCGCGACGTGGACCTCACGCTGCCCTGAACCGCTGGTCCGTACGCCGAAGTGGAACGGTCGAGGTGTGGTAGCCCTCGGTCGGGCGGGGGCGCCCGAGGCCGGACGCCCGACGGGCGACAGAGGTGGGGAGCCGTGCGAGTACACTAGGTGGCTGCCGGGTACCCGCCGAACTTACACAGGCGTGTAGGGTTCAACAGGCGCGGCTCGACCGTCAGTCGACGGGACCTCCGTGTTCCGGCCGGTCTCTTCTGGCACGGCCGTTGCCACCTCGACTGCGATCAGTCACATGCGGCCGAGCAGGTCATTCATGAAGCCCATCTCCCTCGAACGCCTTACGTCCCTCGTGCGGGCCAACCGGTTCGTGTTCACGGTCACGATGCTGGTGCTGGCACTCGTGACCTGGAGCTCGATTGCCGGCGCGGCCTGGATGGCGCGCACGGTGTTCACGGGGCTGCCCGATAATGCCGCGCTCCAGGCCGTGGGCGCCATGCCCCAGGCCACCACGCTCCTCGACGTCAACGATCGCCACGCCTTCACGATTTTTCGAGAACAGCGCCTCGAGGTGCCGCTCTCGCGCGTGTCGCCACATCTGATTGCCGCGCTCGTCGCCATCGAGGACCAGCGGTTCTATCGTCATGGGGGCGTGGACGTGGTCCGGGTCATGGGCGCTGCGCTGCAGAACCTGCGCGAGGGGCGGGCCGCCCAGGGGGGCAGCACCCTCACCCAGCAGCTCGCCCGCCAGAGCTTTCTCACGCCGGACAAGACGATCAGTCGCAAGCTCCGCGAGGTGGTCGTGGCCACGCGCCTCGAGCGCGAGTTCTCCAAGGACGAGATCCTCGAGCTGTACCTGAACAAGGTGTACTTCGGGGATGGCCTCTACGGCATCGAGGCGGCGTCGCTCGGCTTCTTCGGCAAGCCGGCGTCCGATCTCGACGTGCCCGAGGCGGCGCTGCTCGCCGGGCTCGTGAAGTCGCCGTCCACCTACGCGCCGACCATCAACCTCGATCGCGCCACGTCCCGGCGCAACATCGTGCTGCAGGCCATGCGCTCCTCGGGCGCCATCGACGAGCCGACCTATGCCTCGGCTGTCGCGTCCCCCGTCGTCCTCAACGATCTGCTGCGCGGCGAAGAGGGCTACGGCCAGTACTTCAAGGAGGAAGTACGGCAGGAACTCGTGGCGCGCTTCGGCTGGGAGCGTGTGTCCCAGGGCGGCCTGCGCGTGTTCACGACCATCGACCTCGACATGCAGAAGGCGGCCGAGGCCGAAGTGATGCGGGCGCTGGAAGACATCGAGAAGCGCCAGGGGCGCCGGCGTAATCCGGACGGTGAACCCCTGCAGGCCGCGCTCGTCGCCCTCGACCCCGCCACCGGCGACGTGCGCGCGATGGTGGGCGGGCGCGACTTCTCGCAGAGCAGTTTCAATCGCTCGATGCAGGCACGGCGCCAGCCCGGGTCGTCCTTCAAGCCATTCGTCTACGCGGCGGCGCTCGAGGCGGGTTTTTCGCCGGCCACGGTGCTCACCGGGCTCGACGAGCCGATTCCCACGCTCGACGGCGACTGGGTCCCCGAGGACGAGCACTCCGAGAGCCCCACGATGAGTGTGCGTACGGCCCTCCGCACGTCGAGCAACCGCGCTGCGGTGCGGATGCTGCAGTGGGTGGGCATTCCCGAGACGGTGAGCTATGCCAAGCGCATGGGCGTGGGGGCCGTGCCGCCGGTGCCGTCGCTGGCCCTCGGCTCGGGTGAGGTGACACTGCTGTCGATGACGACGGCCTACGCGGCCTTTGCCAACGGAGGCCTGCTGCCCACGCCCACGCTCATCCGGCGGGTGGAGACGGCCGAAGGCGACCTCCTCTTCGACGGCGCCGTGGAGCCGGAGCGCGTGATGGAGGAGTCCACCGCGTTCCTCATGGCGTCCCTGCTGGCCGACGTGGTCAACGCGGGCACCGCCTGGCAGGCGCGCAACGTCGGCTTCCGGCTGCCGGCTGGCGGCAAGACGGGCACGACCAACGACTACCACGACGCCTGGTTCGTGGGCTTCACGCCACACCTGGCGACGGGCGTGTGGATTGGCTACGACACGCCACGGCCCATCATCGGCAACGGCTACGCGGGTACGACCGTCGTGCCCCTGTGGGGGCGCTTCATGGCCGCCGCCACCAAGGGCGACGAAGCCGACTGGCTGGAGCAGCCCGACACCGTCAACGGCGTCACCATCTGCCGGCTGAGCGGGCGTCTGGCGACCGACGCCTGCCGTGGCGCGCACGACGAGGGCGGGGCGTCGATGGTCTACACCGAGTACTTCGCGCACGGCACCGAGCCGCTCGACTTCTGTCCGCTGCACGGTCGCTCGCTGCTCCGCTTCTTTGCGGGCGGCACGTCCGGCATGTCCGACCCGGCGCCCCCAC
>JABFRY010000323.1 GCA_013140955.1 Acidobacteriota bacterium | reverse complement strand
ATCCATCCCTCGGCCGTGGTGTGTACGGCGCCGACGACCTGACCGAGCTGCTCGGCAAACGCCAGCATGCGCCGCTCGAGCGGCTTGGAGAAGCGCGGATCGGGTGAACCGGTCGTGCGCCGGTTGGAGGATGAGGCGGTCGTCTTGGTGCGCGTGGCCATGGGGGCTCCCTTCGTTCAGCGTTCGAGTGCCTCGTGAGTGTACTGCACGCCGTGCGCGTGGCCGGGCATTGACGCGGACATAGAATGCGTGTGGAGCACGACCATGGTCCTCAAGCAGTACTACCTCGGGTGTCTGGCCCACGCCTCGTACCTCATCGCCGACGAGCGGAGCCGTGTGGCGGCCGTCGTCGATCCGCAACGGGACATCGAGCAGTATCTGGCGGACGCGCGAGCGGGCGGCTATTCGATCGACTACGTGTTCCTCACGCACTTCCACGCCGATTTCCTGGCGGGCCATATCGAGCTGCGGGACCGTGTCGGCGCCCGCATCTGCCTCGGCCGTCGCGCCGAGCCGGAGTTCGATGCGCGCAGGCTCGGCGATGGGGAGCGCATCGAGTTTGGCGACGTGCGCCTCGAGATCCTCGAGACGCCGGGCCACACGCCGGAAGGCATCTCCATCCTCGTGTACGACCTGGCGGCGCGCCCGGACGCGCCGTACGCCGTGCTCACCGGCGACACCCTGTTCATCGGGGACGTGGGCCGGCCGGATCTGATGGCGTCTGTGGGTGTGACCGCCGAGGAGCTGGCCGACATGCTCTACGACTCGCTCACGACGAAGCTTGCGCGCCTGCCCGACGACACGCTCGTCTATCCCGCCCACGGCGCCGGCTCGATGTGTGGCAAGCACCTCAGCACGGAGACGGTCTCGACAATCGGCGAGCAGAAGCGCTTCAATTACGCCCTCCAGCCGATGGACCGCGAGACGTTCGCCCGGCTCGTGACCGCCGAGCAGCCCGAGGCGCCGGGGTACTTCAGCGTCGACGCCATGCTCAACCGGCAGGAGCGGCCGAGCCTCTACCGGAGCCTCACCGGCGCCCTGCGTGCCCTGCCGCTCGACGAGGTGCTGCGCCTGCAGGCCGAGGGCGCGCAGGTCCTCGATGTCCGTGCGGGCATCGACTTCGAGGCCGCGCACCTGGCCGGGGCCGTCCACGTGGGGCTGCAGGGACCCTACGCGACATGGTGCGGCACGGTCCTCGACCACGACCGCCCGATCGTCCTCATCGCCGACGCGGGTGCGCACGAGGAAGCGGTCGTCCGGCTCGGACGCATTGGATTCGATCGTGTGGCCGGCTACCTGCAGGACGGCATGGACGCCCTGGCGGCGCGTCCGGACCTGGTGGCCCGCATCGAACGGATGACGGCCGTGGCCCTCAGCGAGCAGCTGGCCCGACCCGGTGCGCCGCTGGTGCTGGACGTGCGCACCGAGAAGGAATGGCAGGACCGCCACATCCCCGGCAGCGTGAACGTGCCCCTGAACCGACTGCGCGACCGCGTGGGAGACCTGCCCGCCGATCGTCCGCTCGTCGTGCACTGCGAAGCCGGCTATCGCTCGGCCACCGCCGCAAGCCTGCTGGCGCAGCTCAGACCGGGGCCCCTGTACGACCTGGTCGGCGGTTGCTCCGCGTGGGAGGCCTCCCGGCTGCCGCTCGAGGCCAGCCCGCCGACGTGAACGACCCGAGTCGCGCCCGCGCGACGACCAGAAGGACACGTGACGCGCGTCGATTCCTTGCCGCCTCGCGGTGAGGCCTACGCCCTTCCTGCCCGAGCCCGGGGTTTTCCGGCCGGCCGCCGCCCGAGCGGGGGCACCTGGAAAGCGAACGTGCGCGACGAGATGTTGACGTCTCCCCAGGTGGCGAGTGGGACGAGCTCCCCGGCTGCGCGTGCGTCCTCGAGGTTCCAGCCATCCCGGCTCCAGACGAGCGCCACCGGATGGACGAGGCGTTCCGAGGACTGGTGCGCATGCAGCCGCACGATGCGGTGTTCGCGGACGGCCTGGGCGACGGCGGGGATCCGCGGGTCGTCGTCGCCGGCCGTATCCGGCAGGAACCGGAAGCGATCTGCGGCCAGGATCGCGCGTTCGCGGACCTGGTCGGGCAGCGACTCCAGCAGCTTCCGGCTCGCACGCCGCGCGGCATCGGCGAGGCCGACCGCGGCCAGCGCCTCCTGCGGCCGCGCGAGCAGCACGCCGACGGCTTCGGCTTCGTCTGCCGCGAGGCCGGTGAGGCGGGTGCGGTAGTTGAAGCCCAGCTCGATGCCGCCGCGGTGTCCCGGGTAGACGACCATCGGCAGGCCGGCCTGCGTCAGCGCGTCGATGTCGCGCAGGACCGTGCGGCGCGCCACCTCGAGCTCGCGCGCCAGGTCGGCGCTGGTGAGACGTCCGCGATTCTGCAGCAGGAGGAGCATCTGCAGGAGGCGTGAGGCGCGCACGCCCAAATATGACACAAGATGTCACCTTTGATGGGCGATAAGGGCTGCAGTCCAGAACGGAGTCCCGATGAGACATTTCGAAGTCCGCCGCACGATTGCGGCATCGCCCGACCGCGTGTGGGCCGTCCTCACCGATGCGCGGGCCCTGGTGGCCGGCGGCCTCGGCCTCACGCGCCTCGACGGCGCCATCGCGCCGGGCGCACGCCTGAAGCTGTGGTCCGAGGCGAGCCCCGGTCGTGCATTTGCGCTGCGCGTGCGCGAGTTCACGCCGCACCGGCGCATGGTGTGGGAGGGCGGGATGCCGCTCGGCCTGTTCCGTGGCGTGCGTCAGTTCACCCTCGCCCCGGCGGGCGATGGTACCGAGTTCCACATGCGTGAGGACTTCACCGGCCTGCTCGCCCCGCTCATCGGGCGAAGCCTGCCGGATCTCACGCCGTCGTTCGAGAGGTTCGCCAGCGGCCTGCAGGCGCTGGCCGAGGAGCACACGCGATGACGCGACACACGGTGACGTACGGGACCGGGACCGCTGACGACCCCTGGATTCTCAAGACGCCCTCGCTGACGTCCGACTACAAGGCGTGGCGTGACGACACGCGCACGCCGCCCGCGCTCGTCGTGCAGGTGGGGAGCACGGTGCTGTCGTACCAGCTGGCGTGTCTCGACGACCTGGCGGCCATGCTGGCGGCGCACGGCGACTGGATGCCACTCGGCAACGCCGACGAGGGCAAGCCCGTCCAGCCGGGCACGGTGGAGGCGTGGGCACGCGACGCAGGCAATCCAGTCGGCGGCTACTACGGCCTCCGCAAGGGGTACCGCGGACGCTTCGCCAACTACGTCACGCCGATCCTCGAACTGCTCGGCCGCGTGGACCTGGAACACGGCGCGCGGAACAACCGCGTGCGGATCAGGCCCGCGGACCCGGCGTGAGGGGTCGTCGTTCGTGCGGGTG
>JABFRY010000446.1 GCA_013140955.1 Acidobacteriota bacterium | reverse complement strand
GGCCCGTGGGGCGGCCGCTCCAGACGGCGCGCGCAGATGCGAGCGGCCGCCCCACGGGCCTCCGGCTCCGCACGCCGGACGTCTTGCGAAGCGCAGGCGCGTCTCTTGCAGTCGGCGGCGCGCCCGCACCGCGATCTACAGAATTTCCCAGTGTTCCCGCACGACACACCGGCAAAGGTCGCCTTGGGGGCGTCTTTTGACAGCTGAGGGGGCGAGACGCCCCGATCTGGAGGCATGGATGACCCGGCTATCGGCATCGGCAGCAATGGCAGTCCGCATCGGCGTGTTCGCAGCCGCACTGAGCGTCATCGCGTTGCCCGCGGGCGCGAATACGATCAACTTCTCCACTACGGTGACAGATGCGGGTACGCCGAGTGACTTCGCACTCCAGTTCCTTGACGTTGGAGGCGCCCCCTTGTCCGGCGTGGTAGATGTGACCGCCTCCATCGAAGTGACGATCACCGACGGAGGCAGTGACGGTGCGTCGTTGACCGGGCTACACCCTGGAGGCTGGATATTCTCGGCCCTTGCCGCGAGTCCCGGGACGTCGCTCGGCGTTGATCTCGGGACCAATTGTGTGGTCCCTGCCGGGGGCGTCACCAGTCCCGGCGGAGGCACGAAGACCTGCCTGTTCAGCGGATCCACCACGGTGCTGTGGCCGATTCTCGAGCAGGATCTGACCGCGGCCCTGTGGTTCGGGCTGTCCGGTTCCGACGACATCGGCAAGGTCGCCGGTATTCTGACCGTCGTCCCGCAGAGTGTGCCGGAACCCCTCACTGCGAGCCTGCTCGGTGTTGCGCTGGCTGGATTCGCACTCCGTCGTCGCAGTCTGCGCGCGAGAGCATCCTGAACGAACAGGCTCCTCGCGCCTGCGTTGTCCTTCGAGCGGGTGCGGACTGACGGAGCCGTAGGACGGCAGGGGCGGGCCTTCGGGTCCGCCCCTTTTCTTTGTACACGCGCTCTGTACCCCGCCGGCGCGGAGCGGCCGCCCCACGGGCCTCCGGCTCCGCACGCCGGACGTCTTGCGACGCTCGTACCCTTCGCCGACGCCGCGAGTAGGCGCGGATCCGCACGACGGTCGATCACGGCATGCACCAGCGAGGCTGACTCGCACGTCACGGATCGTGCGGCTCGAACTCGCGGCGAGCGGTCGCGTCGCGGCCGCTCGCCGGCCCTGTTCGTGGCATCATGCCACCAAGCCCGCGCGGTCCCTGTGACTCCTCAGTCGCGCCGGGAAGAAGCATGACCGACCTCCTTCAGCGAATGCTGCGTGCGCTTCCCCGCATCCGGGCGTGGATGGACGACCTTCACGCGACGCACCGCCACGCGAGCGTCCCGGCGAGCGCGACGGGATGCACCAGGCTGGCGAGTGCTCTTCCCGCGTCCCTGCTCCAGCGTGCGCGAGCCGTTACCGTGGACGTCGTGCCATTCCCTCCCGTGCCGGCATACGGGCTCCCGGAATTCGAGAGCCTGGCGAGGATGCCCATCGCGGGCGTCACGTTCGGCGACATGTACTTCGTGCATCGGGTGCATGCATCGGAGGCGATTCATTTCCACGAGCTCGTACATGTCGTGCAGTGGAGTACGCTGGGCGTCGATGAGTTCCTGCTGACGTACGCGCTGGGCATCGCCCAACACGGCTATGTGCAGAGTCCTCTTGAAGCGATAGCGTTCGACCTTCAGGCGCGGTTTGAGCAGCACGGTGCGTTGGACGGCGTCGTCGAGCATGTGGCGCGCCATGCGGTTGACACGCGTGAGGCGGCTTCGGCTGTGTTCAGCGCGTACGGGCTCCGCATGGTCGGCTAACGCTTCTGGAGCCAGAGCGTTGACGAACGGCGAAGCGCCCCTGGGCGGTGTGACAGAGGGCGGTCAGAGAAGGGCTGTTGGTGGGGCTGTGGGACTGACCCGGCGGAGGATGCTGACAGGTGGCGTCATCGCGGCCATCATGGCCGCGGTGCCGCGCATGTTCGCTCAGGCGGCTGTGCTGCTTCCCGCTCCGTATCGATCTTCGAAGTACGTCGCGCCGCCTGACGCAGGCTGGGACATCATCGTGGCAGGTCGTGACGAACCTGGCGACCGGTTCGTGGTGACAGGGCGCGCGCTGGACGACGGTGCGCCTGTGGCCAATGTCTCGATCTACGTGTTTCACGTCGACGCGGAGGGCTTCTACTCGCGTGATGGCCTGAACAGCGATGAAAATGCACGGCTGTTCGGGACGTTGCGAACCGACCAGCGAGGGCGATATCGGTACGAAACCATCCGGCCCAGTGGATACGGCGAGCTGTCGGCCCACGTCCATCAGGTCATCAATGCGTCTGGCTACAAGCCGCGCCTGTTCGACCTCTGGTTGGGCGACGATCCCATCTTGGCGCGCAATCGAGCCTCTGGTCGGAATCTCCCGCCCGCGGAGTGGATTCGAGCCGTCACACGGGACACCAACGGCGTGTGGCATGCGGAGCACGACGTCGAGATGATTCGGGACTCGAACTGAATCGAGAGCGAATGTATGAGCGGCTGCCGTCCGTGGCATGCAGCCGTCAGGGTGGTTGTGATGCGGTACGAAACTCGATGCGTCAAGATTCAGCTGAAGCCCGACAGCGTGGAACGTGTGCGGGAGTGGGCGGCGACGCTGAATGAGTCACGACGGACGGAGGCGTTGGAGACCCTGCGTGACGAATCGGTGGTGCTCGAAGCCGCGTTTCTCGATTGCACAGCGGAAGGGGACTTCCTGATCTACGTCATGAAGGCGGAGAGCTTCGAGCAGGCGAAGGAAGCCGCAGCCAGCTCAACGCACGCAATCGACGAGTACCACAAGGCGTTCAAGAGGGACACCTGGGGCGTGCGCAAGCAGCTTGAGCGGCTTATTGACCTGGACAGAACAGACGAAGTGACGGCTGAGGCCGCGCCACGACAAGGGTTCGATGAATCGCGGTGACGCGACACGTGCCGTCTGTGCCCGTCTGGCGATCGACGTGGCTGGGGCGGTGCCCACCCGTGGCTGCGGTGGGTCAGATGATGCGTTCGGGGCACGCGTGCCGCCGAGGTCCGACGCATGGACGCCGCGTGGGCGAGCCGGTTGGCAGTAGGTAGCGTCAACCTGTGGGGGCGTGCGCGTGACACCCAACGTGCTGTTTCGGCTCGGTGCGATCGCGGCGGCTCTGGCTGGCCTGCTCCGTGTGTCCAGTTCGTTCCTCGTGTACTCCGAACCTACGGTTGGGCGGGAACTGCTCTACCTCACGATCGACCTGGGGATCCTCTTCGGGCTGCTGGCCATCTATTTCCATCAGTACGTCGAACTTGGCAAGCCTGGTGTCGCCGCGTTCGTGGTGGCGCTGTCCGGTACGGCCATCATCGTCGGTCCGGACGGGTTCATTGGCAGCGTCCCCATGTATCAGTTCGGCTCCACGCTGTTGCTCGGCGGTCTCTCAGCCATGGCCATTCTCGGCTGGAATGCGGCGCGCATTCCCCGGTACGCACTGGCAAGCTGGCTGGTGTCGCTGGCTCTTGGCATCGGCAGCACCATCCCAGGCGCACCGCCGGCTCTCGTTGCGTGGGCCGGGTTGGCCCTTGGTATCGGCGTGCTCGGTGCTGGGCTCAGGATTTGGTCCAGTGCGTCCTCGGCACAGGATGGTGGGGCCTCGTGAGTCACAACGCGCGAGGGCGCCGTGTGCCCTGCATGGGAGTGTCGCCTCGGAAGGGTGCCGCGATCGGACCGGCTGATGCCGTGGTCGCCGATGCGGTCGCGGCGCTGACACGTGATCCCGGTCAGCGCTGCCTCCTGGCTCCCGAGTAGTGCGGCCCAGTCATCTTCTTCGCGGCGCCCTCTGGGCATCCGTCGCGCTCAATGCGCTGGGTGTGGCCGTCTTTGCCCCGCTTGCCGTCGGGCGGGTCTCCCCGCTCCTGCCCGTTCCGGTCTCGCCATTTCTCGCGGGTCAGCTGGTGTTGGTCATCGCGTTGTTCGGCGGCGTGTACCTCTGGCTGGCGAGCCAGCCCGTCGTCAATCGTCCACTCCTCGCTGTCGGGGGACTGGGAAAGCTCGGCTTCTTCGTCCTTGCCGTCGCGTACGCGGCCGCTGGCGACGTGCCGGCCCACGTGGCCGTCAGCGCGCTGCCCGATCTCGCACTCGGCGTGGTATTCCTGTGGGCCGTGCGCACGGCCGGATAGCGACACTGCCGAAGCGCTGGAAGATCGAATGACGATCCCGCCGGCCGGGGCCATGCGTGGATCGCACACGCACCAGGGAGACACCGTGACAGTCACGCGTATGGACAACGTGGGCATCGTGGTGGAGGACCTCGATGCTGCCATCGGGTTCTTCACCGAACTGGGTCCTGCCCTCGAAGGCCGCATGCTGACCGAGGGCGAGTGGGCGGGCCGCGTCACCGGGGTGCGCGGCCAGCGCGTCGAGATCGCCATGCTGCGCACCCCGGATGACCACAGCCGCATCGAGCTCTCCCGCGTCCTCGCGCCCGCCATCGTGTCCGACCACCGCACGGCTCCCGTGAACGCGTTGGGGTACCTGCGCGTCATGTTCACGGTCGAGGACATCGACGACACCCTCGCCAGGCTCGTCGCGCGCGGAGCGACGGTGGTCGATGAAGTCGTCAACTACCAGGACACCTATCGGCTCAGCTACATCCGCGGGCCTGAGGGCATTCTCATCGGACTGGCGCAGCAGCTCGGGACGCAGACCGCCCGAGTGAGTCCCGTGGAAGACGGCACGCGCTGACAGCCGACATCATGGACAACGCCGAGCCGTTGCAGCCGCTCGCACCCACTTACACCGCAGACCTTCTTGCGCCGCTCCACGACGAACTGGTTCAGCTCCTTCGTGGTCTGCCGCCGGAGGCGTGGGACCGCCCGACCGTCGCTGGGGCCTGGCGTGTCCGCGATGTCGTGGCCCACCTGCTCGATGGCCAGCTCCGGACGCTCTCTGCTCTTCGAGATGGTCACCTCCCGGCGCCAGATGCCACGGTCGGTCTCGACCCGGATACCGCCTGGAAGTCGCTCTACCACGTGCTGGAGCCCGCCGAGGCCCGCTCGCGTGCCCGGATCGAGGGGGAGGCGCGGCTGGTTGCCCCCTTCTTCGAGGCCCGCTCCGTCATGGTACGGGGTGCGGCGCCAGCAGAAGGTGGGAAGACCTGTTGAGCCACACATGGGCTGATGTCGGTGTATCCTGCCCCGCGAACCGGCTTCATATGCTGAGAGGGGACGAGACATGTTTCGCACACTGACGATGTCCGCGGTCTGTGCCGCGCTGCTGTCTGCCGGCTGCGGCGGGGGGCCGCGCGATGCCCAGGCCGTACTGGCCGATGTCAACGAGGCCATGGCGACCGAGGGCCTCCAGTCCATCACCTACTCGGGCACGGCCCAGACGCTCGACCGGGCCTTCCTGCAGACGGCCGTGGCCAGCCCGCCCTGGCCGATGTACGACATATCCAACTACTCGCGCACCATCGACCTGACGGCGCCCGCCTCGCGCGCCACCGGCACGATGTTCCATGGCGGCGTCTTCCTGCGGCCGCCCACCGAGCAGCCCTACGAACAGCAGATCAACGCCGACGAGACGGCCTGGAACAACCAGCTGGAGATCTGGCTCACGCCGTGGGGCTTCCTGCGGGGGGCCGAGATGTACGGCGCCGAGGTCGGGACCGCCGAGATGGGCGAGGCGGCGTTCACGACGCTGACGTGGCAGTCGCCCGAGTCGCAGACGTCGCCCTCGGGCATGCGCTACACGGTGACCGGCTACATCAACGACCAGAACCTGGTGTCGCGCGTCGAGACGCAGGTGGAGCACGTGATGATGGGCGACCTCCAGGTCGCCGCCAACTACAGCGACTACCGCGAGATGGACGGCGTGATGGTGCCGGCCAGTATGGAGCAAGAGCGCGCCGGCGGCACGTCGTTCACGGTGGCCGTGGAGAGCGCCACGGCAAACCCGGCCGATCTCACGGCACGGCTCACGCCGCCGCCCGCGGAGGGTAACGGCGGTGGTGGCGGCGGTGGTGGTGGTCGTGGCGGTGGGCCCGCGCCCGACCCGGCCGATCTGGTCCGGAAGGTCTACGACGGCGTCTACCTGGTGGGGGGCGGCTACGAAGCGATGATCGTGGAGTTCACCGACTTCGTCGTCGTCTTCGAGGGCGGTGCGCAGAACGAGAACCGGGGCCAGCAGGTGCTGGCGGCCACGCGCGCCACGGTCCCCAACAAGCCGATCCGCTATGTGGTCAACTCGCACTTCCACTCGGATCACTCGAGCGGGCTGGCGGCCTGGGCGCGTGAGGGGATCACCATCCTCACGCACGAGGAGAACGTCCCGTTCGCGGAGATGGCGCTCAGCAACCCGCGGACGCTGCTTGGCGAGCCGACAATGGACCCGACGATCGAGGGCGTGGAGGACGTCATGGTGATCGAGGACGCCATGAACCGGATGGAGATCGTCCACATCCCGAATCCACATGCCGAACACCTGCTCGGCGTGTACCTGCCGCGTCACAGCCACTTCCACCAGGCGGACCTGACGCTGTTCCCCGACGATCCCTCGCCCGCGCACATCGCGTTTGCCGAGCGCGTGCGCGAGCTCGGCATGGAGTTCGATACGCTCACCGGTGTGCATCCAGCGCCCAATCCGGAGTCGGACGACGACGTCCTGGTCGCGCTGCAACAGTAGATCCAGGGCGGCGGGACGTGGCAGTGAGTCCAACACCAGGGGCGGGCCTTCGGGCTCGCCCCGTCGTCGTTTGGGAGGCTGTCGCTCCGGCCTGACCAGGCCGTGGCACCACGCAATGAATTACAGGAGGAGACGCGCAACGTGAACCGCACGAACAACCATGACGGACGGATTGCAGGCATGACGTTCGCGTCCGTCTACCCGCACTATCTGGCGAAAGTCGAGAAGAAGGCCCGGACGAAGGACGAGCTGCATCAGGTGATCCGCTGGCTCACCGGCTTCAGCGAGAGGGCGCTGCAACAGCACATCGCAGACAAGCTGACGTTCGAGCAGTTCTTCGCGCAGGCCACGCTGAACCCCAACGCACGCCTCATCACGGGGAGCATCTGTGGATACTGGGTGGAGGAGATCGAGAATCCGCTCACGCAGCAGGCCCGATACATGGACAAGCTGGTCGACGAGCTGGCCAAGGGCCGCAAGATGGAGAAGATTCTACGTGCGAAGTAAGCGCGCGCTGGACGTGACCGCTGTCCGCCTGATGCGCCGGCGGCCCCGGGCAGGAGCTTCTACTGGCTCGACGCTTCCAGCCGCCGCCACTCGCTGGTGATGTCCGGCTGCACAGCGCCGATCAGCGCCTTGACGTGTGCACGGGCCTCGTCGCCGCCGAGGGTCAGCAGTGCTGCCGCATCCTGCAGGTCGCCGTACCCGCCCGCAGACAGCTTGAGCAGGATGAGATCCCCAATCACGGGAACGGGTACGGCGCGACCGGCCACTGTCATGCGCTCAGCGCGTGCAATGAGGGCACCGTGCCACTTCCACTTGCCGACGATGATGTCGATGTCGGTGCCATCGGGCAGGAGCACGTGGACGACGCCGCCCAGTGGATCGTCGGCATCGCCGCGCCGAGGCGTGACGCTCGCACCGGCGTCGGCAAGCGGGCTCCAGACCACAGGGTCGAGTACGCGCCCGTCGACGGTCAGCAGATCGATATCGAGGGTGAAGCGGGGATAGCCGCGGGCGGCCATGGCATGTGCGCCGATGAGGGCAAAGCGGACCCCGAGGGCGTCGAGCATGGCCCCGACCGGATCAATCGACATTGATGTCGGCGTCGGCCGATGGCGATACGCGGCGCCCGAGGCGCCGCCTGGCCTTGATCTGCGCAATCGCCGTCGCCCGAGTGACGTTGTGCATGACCATGTACGCCGCAAGCCCTTCTTCGCCGAGGCGCATGGCGAGTGCGACCCGCTCTGCCGGCGTCATTTGCAGTACCCGGGCCTGCCGCTCGGCGTCCGTTTCATTGGCGGTGCGGCTGCGCACGGCTTCAGTATAGTCGGCTGATTCCGACTGGTGTGCGGGTGGTGCGCAGGTTGCCGCCGGGCCCGCCCGCGTCACGCAGCGGGCCGCCCTTGCGGGGTGGTATCGTGCGCCACCGGCGATTCGGTAGCCAGAGGAGGCAACGATGCGCATAGGGAGAGTAGCCTGCGGAATTGCAGCTGCGGCCGCTGGCGGCCTGTGCATGGTGCTTCTCCAGGCCCTGGAGACTCGCGTCTTCGGCCAGGCCACGAGGCGCTCGCTCTGGCTCGGGCTGATCGGCGGCGGCGGCGCAGTATTGTGGCTGGCTGATCGGCTCGGGCTCCTCGCATCGGCATACTCGGAGCCGGTCCTCGGCCTGGGCAACAGTAGGGACGACGAGACCGATGCCTGACGCCTCCGCCCTCCCGGACGACCGGGCCCTGCTCTTCGAGCTGTTCGAGACCACGCCGCGGCAAGGGCCCGGCAGCGTGGCCACCACCCGACGCGCCCTTCGGCTCCTGCCGGACGGTCTGCGTACCGAGCGCGTGCTCGACATGGGCTGCGGCACCGGGGGCTCTACCCTCGTGCTCGCCGAGGAGACCGGCGCACACGTCACCGCCGTGGACATCCACCCGCCGTTTCTCGCGACGCTTCGGGCGCAGGCCGAGGCGCGCGGCCTCGGTGACCGCATCACGACGGTCGTCGCCGACATGGGGAGCGTGGATGCGCGTGGGACCGGCTACGACCTGGTCTGGGCCGAGGGCAGTGCGTACTCGATTGGATTCGAGCAGGCGCTCTACAGCTGGAAGCCGCTGTTGCGCCCGGGCGGCTGTCTCGTCGTGACGGAGCTGGTCTGGTTCGTGGACCAGCCGGACGAGCGGGCCCGCGCGTTCTTGGCGGTGGAGTACCCCGACATGCGCGACGAGGCGACACGCGTCCGCGACGCGCGCGGAGCCGGCTACGACGTCATCGACTCGTTTCGACTGCCGGCTGACGACTGGCACGCGTACTACGCGGGCGTCGAGAGACCCCTGCGCGAGGCCATCGCCAGACGCGGCGCACAGGACGTGTACACGGCCATGCAGCGTGAGCAGCAGATGTACGAGACCTGCGGCGACGACTACGGTTACGTGTGCCTGGTGCTGCAGACGCCCACCCGGTCGCGAGTCTGAGCCCCACCGCATCCGCCGGGGCCATCTCCCTCCGCGCAGGTGGTCTTCCCGCGGCCGTGAAACGGATCAGCTCATCGCGTCACCACTTGCCGGCCCCCCAACAGCCAGCGAGGACGCATGAACCTGATCGTCGAATGGAACAACATCCTGCTCGAGGCCATCCGCGCCGTCGGCAGGCTCCCTCTCAACAGCCCGGACCGCGAGCGCGGCGGGCCACCGCAGGTGGCACGGTCCATCGGCATCGTGTACACGACGGTCTACGACGCGTGGTCGGCGTATGACAGCGTGGCCAAACCTGTGCACCGCACGACGCCGCGCAGGCCCGTCGGACAGCACACCGAACCGAACCGTCGCCAGGCCATCAGCCAGGCGGCCTACCGCGCGCTGGTGGATCAGTTCCCGCCCGACATTTACCAGGCCGACTTCAAGGCCAGCTACGAGGCCATGCTGGCCGACCAGTTGGCCAAGGACGGCATCGTCATCGGCGGACCGACGCCCACGCCGGTGGACGTGGGCAACCAGGCCGCCAACGACGTCCTGGCATTTCGGCACGCCGACAACGCCAACCAGGCGAATCTGTACGCCGACACCACCGGCTACGCGCCGGTCAACAGCCCGATGGCGGTGCTGCTGCCGGCCGCCGCCGATGCCATTGCCGACGTGGGCCGGTGGCAGGCGCTCACCTACCTCAACTCCGCGCACGAGGCGAAGACGCCGAAGTTCATCTGCCCGCACTGGGGGCTGGTGAAGCCGTTCGCCATGACCACCGGCAGCCAGTTCCGCCCCACCACGCCTCCGCAGTCGCCACTGAGCCAGGGCTTCCTCGATCAGGCACGCTACGTGATGGACGTCCAGGCGCGGCTCACGCCCGAGCAGAAGGTGATCGCGGAGTACTGGGCCGACGGCCCGAACTCCGAGCTGCCGCCGGGTCACTGGACCGAGTTCGCGGCCTACGTCGTCGAGCGCGACCAGATGGACCTGAACCAGACGGTCAAGCTCTATCTCGCCCTCGCCAACGCCATCTTCGACGCCAGCATCGCCACGTGGGATGCCAAGCGCGAGTTCGACTACGTACGCCCCGTCACGGCCATTCGTCACCTGTTCCGAGGCAAGCGCGTCCTGGGCTGGGCCGGCGCGGGCAAGGGCACGCAGGAGATCCTGGGCGAGGCCTGGAAGCCTTTCCAGGTGCCCACGTTTCCCACGCCGCCGTTCTCCGAGTTCACCTCGGGCCACAGCGGGTTCTCGATGGCGGCGGCCACGGTGCTCAAGACGTTCACCGGCAGCGACCGCTTCGGGTTCTTCTACTCGCAGGACGTGCCGCTCAAGGCCGATCCGACCGAGCCGGTGACCGACGTGGTGCTGCACTGGCCCACGTTCACGTCGGCGGCGCGCGAGGCCGGCGAGTCGCGTCTCTATGGCGGCATTCACTTCTACGAAGGCAACGTCGTGGGCCTGGATCTGGGCGAGAAGGTCGGTGCAGCCGCCTACGCCAGGGCGCAGGACCTCTGGTCGGGCGCCTAAGGCGACGCGCAGGAGCTTCGCCCTCGCGCGCCGCCGACGTG
>JABFRY010000114.1 GCA_013140955.1 Acidobacteriota bacterium | reverse complement strand
CACGCGCCCGGCGCGGACGACCGGTGGCGCCGCCTCGCCGGGCGCGTGCGAGCGGGACACGGCCCGCCCGTGGCGATCAGTAGTGCAACACCGAGAACACCTGCTCCCCGGGGAGCTTCTCCTTCCCGTTGAGGAAGGTCAGCTCGATGAGGAACGCCAGACCGATAAGCTCGCCGCCGGCCCGCTTCACGAGCTGTGCGGCCGCGGCGGCGGTGCCGCCGGTCGCGAGCACGTCGTCCACGATGAGCACGCGCTGGCCCGCGTCCACCGCGTCCTCGTGGATCTCGAGCGCGTCGGTGCCGTACTCCAGGGCGTAGGACTCCTGGAGGGTGGCCGACGGCAGCTTGCCGGGCTTGCGGATGGGCACGAAGCCTGCCCCGAGGGTCTGGGCCACCGCTGCGCCGAGGATGAATCCCCGGCTCTCGATCCCGACCACGGCGTCGATGGGCCGGTCACGGTAGGGCGCGGCGAGCTGGTCCACGGTGGCCCGGAACCCGGCCGGGTCCCGCAGCAGCGTCGTGATGTCGTAGAAGAGGATGCCGGCCTTCGGGAAATCGGGAACGTGGCGGATGTGCTGTTTGAGGTCCATGGTCTCTGGTTCGTGGCGCGGCCGGAGGCCGCGTCCTGGATGTCGTGCGTGTCGGGAATCAGCGGACCTCGAAGGTGGCAAACGATCCGCTCGGTGGTTCGGTGAGGGCATCCACCGACTCGATACGGGCCCCGCGCGGTCCCGCGCGCAGTGCGCGCTCGACGCGCACCACGGCCTCGGCGTCGCCCTCGACGTAGGCCTCGACCCGGCCATCGGAGAGGTTGCGCACCCATCCGGTCGTGCCCTCGAGGCGCGCGGTATCGCGCGTGAACACCCGGAAGCCCACACCCTGCACGCGTCCGCGGATGAGGAACCGTCGGGCCATTCGCATCGCAGCGCGACATTATACCGGGAGGCTGCTGAGCCGGTGGGACCGCCTGCCCGCGGCTCACTTCCCGGCCAGCATCTCCCGGATGCGGGCCACCAGCATGGCGGAGGTGAAGGGCTTCTGGATGAAGGCCTCGGCTTCCCCGTCGCTTCCGGCACCGACCACGCTGCCGGTGTGACCCGACATGAAGAGGATGGGGAGATCGGGGGCGCGCGTGCGCAGGTCGCGCGCGAGCTCGGGTCCGCTCCTGCCAGGCAGGACGACGTCGGTCAGCAGGAGATCGAAGTCGCGATGTGGCTCGAACGCCAGGGCATCCTCGGCGCTGGCCGCGGTGGCCACGGCAAACCCATGATGCTCGAGCATGCTCTCGAGCAGTTCCCGCACGCCGTCATCGTCCTCGACCACGAGCAGCCTGATGGCAGGAGGCGTGACGGGCGTCGCCACGCGCGCGTCGGGCGCCTGGGCCAGGTCGGACGAGTCCGGCCGGAACAGGATCGTGATGCGCGTGCCCTCCCCGACCCGGCTGTCCACCCAGATGTAGCCGTCACTCTGCTTGATCACGCCGTACACGGCCGCCAGGCCGAGGCCGCCGCCGCGCCAGGCCCGCTTGGTCGTGTAGAACGGCTCGAACAGGTGCGGCAGCGCCTGCTCCTCGATGCCCGAACCCGTGTCGGCCACCTGCAGCCGCACGAAGCGTCCCGTCGCGAGCCAGGGCCGATGCGCGCGCATGTCGTCGCTGATGGCGCACAGATCGGTCGTGAGCGTGAAGGTGCCACCCTCCGGCATCGCCTCGTAGGCGTTGATGGCGAGGTTGGTGAGCACCGTCACCATCTGATCGCGATCCACCCGCACGGGCGGGAGCCCCGTCCCGAGCTCGGTCTCGACGCGCACGTGACGGCCCAGCTGCTCCCGAAGCCGTGGGATCGCGGTCGCCACCACAGCGTTGAGGTCGGACGTCGTGGTGACGAGCCGCTGCTGCCGACCGAAGGCCAGCAGGCGCTGGGTCAGCTGCGTGGCCCGCCGTCCGGCAGTCGCGATGGCGTCGGCGGCACCCCGCAGCGGGCTGTCGGCGGCCAGGTTCGCGACGAGGTGCTCGGCGTTGCCGCCGATCACCTGGAGCAGGTTGTTGTAGTCGTGGGCCACGCCTCCGGCCAGGCGGCCGACCGCCTCCAGTTGCGGGGCATCGGTCATCGGCCTGGCCAGCAGGGACTCGCTGTCGCGCGCCAGACGCTCCCCGGTGGGCGCCATCGGCGCGGGCCGGGGGGCGGCACTGCGGATGGCGCGAAGCACGTCCTCGATGCGGGCGCCCGATCTGGGGAGCACGGTCTCGGCGCCCTCGGTCACCATCTGCTCCGCACGCGCCCGGTCCACGTCGGCCAGCACGACGATGGGCAGATCGGGCCGCGCGGCGGCCACCGCGGCCACCGGGACGGGCTCGCCCACGCAGTCGAGGATGATGGCGTCGGCCGAGGCCGACACGAGTTCCTCGGTTACCGGGTCGGGTGGAGCCGTGAGGAGGAGCAGTCGAAGACCACTCCAGGAGGCCTGAGGCATTGCCGATTGGGTCGGATCACGGCACCCGCCGCATCCGCACGCGCATTATATGCGGGCGCTTCCACGGAGCCGGCCCCCAGGCAGCGAGCGGGATCGCGCCCAGACGCGGGAACGGCACCGGGCGCGAACAGGACACGAACACCGCGTAGCAGCCGTACGCGCATGACGCGTGTCCATGGTCCGCGTACGCGCGGCTGCCCGACCGGGGGGCGGGCGCGTGTCAGTCGCCGTGACGCGCGCCGGGCGCCGGCGGAGCCGTGGCGCCCGGCGGCGCCACGGGACTGGGGAGGAGCTGTCCCACGATCAGGTGCGCCGACAGGAGGTCCGCTCGCAGCGTGCGGAGCTCCTGCTCGAGCGGCCCCGTGGGCGCGGTGTCGGCCACCAGGCGCTTGGCCCGCGCGTTGACGCGCAGGAGCATCTCCGCGATCTCCTGCGCGACCTGCCGGGCCATGCGTCCCGCGGCCACGAGCGGCGACGCCTGCCGGGCGAAGGTTTCGAGGCTGTCCAGTTCGAGCCGTTGCTCGGCGAGCGTCTGCAGGAGCCGGTCTCGATCGGCGCCGGCCCGGTCGAGCGCGTGCAGCAGGCGACCCCGGTCGTGCCGATGATCGTCGGCCAGGGCCGCGAGCCGTCGCTCGTAGCCGTCGGCCAGTGTCCGGAGTTGCGCGACCTCGAGGGTGAGACGGGCGAGCTGGGCCCGTTCGTCGGTCTGTGCGGTGACGGCGCGGGTCTCGGCCTCGACGGCAGCCCGTTCGAGCGCGAGTACGTGGCGCTGCCGTTCGACCGCCAGCGCACGGCGGGCTGCGTCACGTGCCGTCTCGCAGGCTCCGAGGCGGACCGTCAGGGCGCGAAGGGTGTCGGCCAGCGTGCGTCGTGCCGTCTCGAGGCGAGCCACCTCGTCCCGCAGCGACGTCTCGCGG
>JABFRY010000022.1 GCA_013140955.1 Acidobacteriota bacterium | reverse complement strand
TGGAGCAGGGGCCGCTTGTCATCACCTCGGAGCCGGGCGCCCTCGACGGGCCGGTGGATGCGGCGGCCGTACGCGACCTGATGCTCTCGCACCTCTTCGAGCGCCGGCCCGCACCCCTCGCCTCGGTCTGAGCGCGGGCCAGCGCCCCGCACGACGTCAGTCGCCAGGCACGAAGCGCTGCAGGAACAACGTGAGGGGAAACCCGAGGACGGCGGCTGCCGCGAGCACGAGCGGCGCGTGGAACGCGACCAGGGCTGCGTCCACGAGGGAGATGCCCGCGATGAGCGCGGGCACCAGCCACCGCGCGCTCGCACCAGCGAGCTTCGCCACCTGCGTCAGGCCGGCCACATAGGCCGTGAGGCCTGCAGCGGCCAGCAGGACCACGGGCGTGACGACCGCGACGGCCGCAGCCACCGTGCAGTAGACGAGCCCCCGGCAGAGGCCCATCACGAAGGGCCCGAGGCGGCTCCCCTTGTGCCGCATGTCGTAGACGACGATGGCCACGCCGAGCGCGAGCCCCCACGGCAGGGCCGTGGGCGTGGGAACGAGGAGCAGTGCCCCCGCGGCCAGCAGCGCGAAGCCGATGCCGAACACTTCGCTGGCCGAAACATCGCCGGCGGGAATGGGCCGCGAGGGCCGCTCACGATGGTCGATGTCGCGGTCGAAGGCATCGTTGAGGAACATGCCGCCGGTGTAGAAGCACGACATCGACGCGGCCAGCCACAGGTACGACGACCAGGCTGGCCCCTCCGTCGTCAGCGCCAGTCCCGCGAGCACGTTCGTCCAGATCGTCGGCAGGTTGGAGATCCTGGCGAGCAGCATCCACGAGCGGAGCCTCGATCGGCGGGGCGTCATGGGGCGAGCGCCTGCCGCGCCCACGCGAGTTCGCGGGCAATGGCGGCGCAGACGTCCCCGTGGCGATACTCCGGGGGCAGCACGTCCCAGGTATAGGTCTCCACCTCCAGGACGGAGCAGACCGGGGTCTCCCTGAGGCACGCGATGAGCGCTTCGAGCTGCGGTTGCGTCGTTCCGAATGCCTCGAGTTCTGCCAGGAAGATCGGCACGTGGAAGTGGACGCGCCACTCCCGCGACCGCGCGCCGCCCGCGGCGGAAGCCTCAGTGCCACTCGCAGTGCCACCCTCAGTGCCACCCGCAGTGCCAGCTTCAGTGCCGCCTTCAGTGCCGCTCTCCGGGCCAGGCCTGGCCGAGGCCAGTGCGTCTGGCAGGTCCGCGAAGCGCACGTACCCGGCGTCGTTGCGTTCCACGACCTGGTGCAGGTAGGTGTCCTCGGCAAAGCGCTCGAGCGCCGCGAAGGCCGCGGCGTTCAGGTCGGGGACGCGGAGTGCCGACGACAGCTGCACCTTCATCACCCGAATGCCCGCCTGCCGCAGGCGGGCGAGGGCGTCTGCCGGGTCCTCGAACTCCACTGCGGCGTGGCAGGCATCGAAGCAGACGCCGACGTGACGCCGGACGTCGTCCACCGAGAGCGCGATGTCGGCGCCCCGGTTGGCTTGCGCGATCGCGCGATCCGACAGCAGGTGACGTTCGAAGAACGCGACGGCATCGTGCGTGGTCTCGAGCAGGCACGCGGGCTCGGGCTCGAGCGCCAGGCCGAGCGAGATACCCGTCTCCTGCCGGATTCGCGCGAGCAGGGCTGCATGCCGCAGGATGCCGGTCGCCATGTCCTGCACGTCCGACTCCGAGCGAATATGGCCGCGGAAACCGCCAGGGACGGTGCTGACGCTGCCTTCGCCGAGGCCGGTGCCCTGGAGGAGGGCCGCAAGGATGGTGGCCAGGCGGTTCGAGTAGTCGAGACGTTCAGCGCTGCGCCAGTCGGGCAGGTACACGTGGTCCTTGACGCGCTGCCCGTGGAACGCCCCGTAAGGAAAGCCGTTGATGGTGGGCACGTAGTACTGCCCACGCTGCAGGAAATCGCGAAACTCGTCGAGCGCGGCCGGACGCTCGAGCTCGCGCGCCGCATCGGCCGACAACCGAAGCCCGACGGCCATGGGCCCGGCCAGGGCCAGGTGCTCCCGGACCCGGGGCAGGGCACTGGCGAGCACGTCCCGGACGTCAGGCCATCGCTCGCCGGGATGGATGTTGGAGCAGTAGGTGAGGTGGAACGCCTCGCCGGCCCTCATCTCATGCAGGCCGCGTGGTCCGCGCCGCCATCACAGCCGATGCGCCAGCAGGACGGGCTGCAGCCGAAGCCCGATTCGAGAGCTCGACGAGCGAGTCCGCCACCACGGCATCGTCCATCTCTGTCACCTCGAAGCTGCGCCCGATGTCGCGCAGCATCGTGACGTGCAGGTCGCCGCCCAGGTGCTCGCGGAACTCGTCGAGCCCCTTCAGCAGCGTCAGGCGCCCGTCGGGCTGGCGGTCGAGCAGGGCCTCGTCCCAGAGGCGCAGACCGGTGGCTTCGAGCACGGCCAGGATGCGCTCGCACGTCTCCCGCGCCAGGAAGCCCTTCCTCACCGAGTAGGTCAGGTCGAGCGCCATGCCGATGGCCACGGCCTCCCCGTGTCGCAGGCGGTTGGCGGTGATCGACTCGAGCTTGTGTGCCGCCCAGTGTCCGAAGTCGAGAGGCCGGGCGCTCCCCAGCTCGAAGGGATCGCCGTTGCCGCAGATGTGCGCGAGGTGGAGCTCGGCCGAGCGGCGCACCACCGGACCCAGCGGTTCGTCGTCGCCGGCGGCGATGCGCGAGGCGTGCTGTTCGAGGTAGCCGAAGAAGTCAGGATCCCGCAGCAGCGATACTTTGATGGCCTCGGACACGCCGGCGATGACGTCGCGGCGCTCCAGCGAACGCAGCATCTGGATGTCGTTGATGACGGCGAACGGCGGCACGAAGGTGCCGATGAAGTTCTTCTTGCCGAACAGGTTGATGCCGTTCTTGACCGCGATTCCCGAATCGCCCTGCGCGAGCACGGTGGTCGGCATCCTGATGATCCGGATGCCGCGGTGCGCGATCGCCGCGGCGAACGACACCATGTCGAGCACGGCACCTCCACCGATGACGGTGATGAAGGCGTGCCGGTCGATGCCCAGATCGTTCACGCGCTGCAGCAGCGCGAAGGTGTGGGTGACGTCGTTCTTGACCGCCTCGCCGCCGGGCACCAGCACGACAGGCCCGGCCAGTTCCAGCGAGTCCTGATGTGCGGCGAAGTAGGCCTCGATGTGCCCCTGCAGCCAGGGCTGCTCGCGGGCCACGAACTCGTCCACGACCACCATCACCCGGTGGCGCCGCTCCGGCTCGAGGCGGCGCACGATGTCGGCGAACAGCGGCCGGGTGGGGCTCCAGATGTCCTCCCCGAAGACCACCGGGAATCGGAACGGGACCGAGAACCCGTGGAGGGCGAACGAACCATCGACGATCTGTCCGGCGTGTGGGTGTGTCACCAGCCTGCGGCTCCTAGCTCCGCCGGGCTACAGCAAACGGACTGCCAGCCGAGGTGGCCTTTTCTGGGGGTTCCAGCCGAGGCGGACCCTGAGAACACCGGGATTCACTGAACAAAGTTCTTCCTGCAGGCGGACCTCAGGTTGGTCCGCTCGCTGTGGCGCTGGTCTCCTCGTACCATCGGCACGCGTCAGCGAAACCCAGGTCGCAGGATCGTTTGAGCAGAGCCAGACCCCTGGCCTTGTCGAGCGGCACGCCGTCGGCGCTGTAGTACATGAATCCAAGGTTCGAGCAGGCGCTCGCAAGTCCGCCGTTGCAGGCCTTGTCGAACTCCGCGGCGGCCCGGCCCGGGTCCCTGGCGACACCCTGCCCCTGCAGGAACAGCCCCCCGAGCCCATCGCAGCCTTCCATCCAGCCCTGTTCGCACGCGAGCCCATGCAGGGCAAGCGGTGTCTGCTCGGAGATAGCGCCCTTGCCGCTCCTGAGCACCACCGGGTAATCGCGAAGCTGCACGGGTGCGCGCTGAGGCGGATCGCCGGACGCCACGCGCACGGCATTCGCACAGCCTGCCGCGAACCCCAGCTCACAGGCGCGGTCGAAGGACTGCGAGGCGGTGCCGTCGCGGCTCACGCGATTCTCAGCCAGCAGGACGCCAAGCTCGTTGCAGGCCCACCCCGACCCGTCCTGGCAGTAGGCCTGCGTGATCAGGCCCAGGGTGCTGCAGCCGTTGGTCAGGTTCGCCTCGCACGCGGTGCGCCAGAAGGGCACGCGGTGCCCTGGATGCGAATCTCCCACGCCATCGGCTGCGCTCATCGCGACGAACACCGTGGTCCAGACCGCCACGTACGCGAGGTTCCGCTGCCGTGGTCGAAGCGTGCGCCCCCATCTGGATGGGTCGAGGACCTGCAACACCCTCAACTGCGCCAGCCGGTCGATGCCCTTGATCGAAAGGTTCAGGAGTGGCACGGGCAGCAACTTGTCGTAGAACGACGGGATGCCGGCGCGCTCGAGCACGAAATAGAGCGCGAACACGCTCACACCGTACAGCACGCCGAAGATCACTCGTCCGAGCTCGGTGCGGGGCGCCGTGGATGGATCGGTGAACAGCAGGTGCATCCCCAGGAACACGGCCACGGGGATGTAAGAGTCGATGAAATAGTAGGTTCCCGTGGCGGCGAACCAGACCAGGCCAAGCACGTACGTGGACACCACCGCCGACATGGTCATGGTGGTGACGCCGAACAGGATCTGGCCGGGGAGCCCCACGAGGAACAGCAGGACGTAGATGTTCGGGGGATTGAACTGGGTGGTGGCGATCTCGACACCCCAGGTCAGCGACGTCGTCCCCGTGAGGATGAGAGCAATGGAGAAGACGCTCAGGGGAAACGACGACGGGTTGAAGATGTGCGCCCGGCGACCGTCCTTCTCCCAGCGAATGAGTTCCTTGGCGGCAAAGCCCACCGCCACCATCAGGAACTGGAGGTAGAACCACTCCGGCTTGAACCACAGGAACAGGTTGGTACTGAAGATCACCGGAAACGGACCGAAGCCGAGTGTGTACTCGTCCCGGCGTGACCAGGTGAGAAGCATGTCGAAGGCGTATGCGAAGGCCAGCTGCGCGGCAATGAGGGGAACGGCGTCGTAGACGGGACGCCAGTAGTAGCCCCAGTAGGCGTAGACGGCCGCCTGCATGGACGCCTGCAAATAGTGCTGCGCTCGCGGGACGAAGGTGAAGCGTAGCGCACGGTCTGAGGTCCGCACGCGCAACACCCCGGCGAACGCGAGCAGGCACGCCGACGCGCCGAGCACAGACCAGAAGAGGGTCGGGGTGGCGCGGATGGAAGGCACCTGGGACAGCGCAGCCAGAACGCCGGTGAAGGCCACGGGCCACCAGAGCGCCCGAGCGTTCGGGGTGTCAGGACGCGATGCGCCCGCTTTCGGCCTGCGAGTCGCCGGCATGTGGGTCTAGTTCCTCGGGAGGGCGCGGACGATGACCTGCACCTTCGTACCGGCCGCAAGACCCAGTGCCGGGTTGATCCGGCTGGCGCCGTAGACGCCAGGGCTCAGCGGACGCGGGCTGTCGATCACGGGCGCTGGGGAGTGGACGAATCCGATGAGTGACCCTTCGGTATCGGCCAGGTAGGCGCCATTGGCAGCGGAAAACACGGAGCCCGTGTACACCCAGGGCCCCTCGGGCAGCGTCTGCTTCGTCACGTCGTTGTAGACCATCTCCTCGGCGCGGATGCGCCGCGTCGCGCCATTCGCCTCCCACTCAACCAGGACCTCGACAGGGTCGCCGGCCGGGGGATCGGGGTCGAGATGCTGCTTCGGATGAGTGGCACGAGACGAGTCGAGGCCGATGAGGATGAGCGCGAGGTTGAAATTGATGGCGTTCGTGTCGAGCTCCAACGCGCTCTCGTAGGCCTTGAACCCGCCCTTGGGCACGGCGATGAACTCGAGAATGTTGACCTCGTTGACGACGCCCTCGACTCGAATCTCCTTGGCCGCCATGTCCACCATGACGTTGCCGACCCGCACGCGGTCCCCGCCGAGGCGTTCGATGGGTGCGGGGGCAGCTGGTGCCGCGGGCGCTGGCGGCCGGGGCGCCTGGGCGTCGGCCGGCCTGGATGCGATGAGAATCCCAAGTGCCATCGCCAGACTGGCCAGTTCCAGCGAGTGCTGCCGGGTGCGTGTTGTCGTCATGGTGGAACTCTAGCAGAAAGGTCCCGGCACCCCGGTGCGCGTTAAGGGGTCTTGCAGACTATCGGCAGAATGCGGCCGAAAAAGAAAAGGGCGGGCCCATCGGCCCGCCCCTCTCGACATGCGATGAACCGTGAAGGTTCAGGCATTCTTTCCGGCGAGGCGGCGGCGAGCCACCACCAGGCCGGCAAGGCCCACACCCAGCATCGCGAACAGGCCGGGCTCGGGCACCGTGCAGTTCGGCGGCACCGTGGAGCCCTGCGGACCCACGCACACCGACCCGTTCACGGCCGCCGCCGGCAGGGAGCTGCTGCCATCCCAATTGGAGATGTCGAAGGCGTTGATGCGGATCGGGCTGAGGCCCGTCCCCACGGCCATGAAGCGAATGGTCGCGAGGATGAAGCTCGCGCCCTGGGCCGTGCCCAGGTCCGTCTCATCCCAGCCCGCATCCGCGATGAAGAACAGGTCGAGCGGCGACCCGTTCCCACCAGCAAAGCCGCCTGAGAGCTCAAGCGGGGCCGGTCCCATCTTGCTGTCGGGATCGTTCGTGTAGCTGTCGCCCGACAGCACGGCGTCATTGAAATCGATCTCGAAGAAGAACCCGCCGATCGGGTCCGTGATGTCGCTGGCCACGATGTCTACCGACACCAGATTGCCAACGAACGCGTCCTGCGTGGACGGCGTGATGCTGATCGTCAGGGCTTCCGCCTTCGCGGCAGACCCGACGGCCACCAGCGCCGCGAGCACCAGAACTCCAACTACCTTGTAAACACTCTTCATCTCTCGTCTCCACTCACTCCGCTGGAGTCCCAGCGTCGAGCCACCCGTGCCATCCGCCATTGCCCTGTGCGTCGTGCTGCCCTCGGCCTGCAGATGAGCAAAAGGCCTTCCTACTATCCGTGCCTGAACGGATGGCCGCAACTCATTCCGAGACAACACTTTGCAAACTTTAATCAGACTGGAGCCCAGCGCAGTGTCTACCCTGGACGCGACTTTCATCTGGCAGTCTGCACTTCCGCTGAAGACCGGCATCCCTGTCGCCAGGGATGCCGTCCTCGGTCGCCTTACTAGATGGAGCCGATCCGGAGCTGGCAGTAGCGCACGTCGGCCACATTGATGAGGCCGTCGCCGTTACCGTCGCGCGGATCGTTCGGACCCGACACGGGCTTCCGGTTCGCCGCGCGGATGATGGCGATATCCGATGCGTCGATGTCGCCGTCCGTATCGGCATCGCACCGGGCCGCCACGTTGTTCACCCAGATCTTCTCCAGCACGTTCGACTGCAGAGCGCCGATGGAGGCCCGGATTTCGTCCGTGCCGGGGCCCGCCGTGTCGGTGTAGGTGAAGGTGGCCTGACCGAGCGCGTCGGTCACGTCCTGGCCGCTCTTGCCGGCGTTCGGGCCGGAGATGACCAGGAAGTTGATGGTCGCCGTGGCTACCGGAGCGCCGTTGGCCGCCGTGGCGATAGCCGTCACGGTGTGATCGGTCCCGACCGGGTTGGTGATGGGGTTGATGGTCAGCGGATTGCCATGCTGGAGGCCGACCGTGGCGAACGTGGTCGGGTCCGGCAGCACCAGCGCGGTCGGCGCCAGGATGAGGAGAGCCAGCGCGGCGCTCCCGGGAGGGCCACCGGTCCCTCCGGCAGAGACCTGACTGGAGAAGGCCATGGCGCCCCAGTTGCCGCCAAAGGTGGACAGGGGATTCGTCTGGTTCGCCACCAGCCAGTCCGTGTAATCCGCGTGCCAATCCTGCGGATCCCCGACGGTCGAGCCCGGCAGGCCGGAGGTCGCGCGGTTCACGTTCGCCAGCGTGCTGACGCCAAAGAGCTTCAGCGCCTTGAACACGTTGAACATGGCATAGCCGCACCCCTTGTTCTGGATGCTGGTGGTCGTGAAGCAGTAGAAGCTGTCGGAGCCGCCGTAATTCGAGTTGTTCCACCGCTGGTTGATGAACCCGAGCGCGTTCTGGGCGTCCGCGTCCGTCAGAAGCCGACCGGCGAAGTACATGCCCTGGAGGCCGACACCTGTCTTGGCTACGTTCACCGAGCCCGCGCTCGCGCGGCTGCCGTCCGACCAGTAGTCGAAGGATCCGTCGTTGTTGAGGCCCGTCGCGAGGGCACCGCCCACACCAGCCCATTCCGTCTTCACGAAGGCCGGAATCTGCGCGCCCGCAGCCGCGGCGTCGAGCAGCGCCAGCATGATCCAGCCCTCCGACGATCCGTCGCCCGGGGAGCCGCTGTTCAGCGAGTAGTTCCAGCCGCCCTTGCCGTTGCCGGCGAAATCGCCCTGGCCCCACGCCACCGCGTTGACCATGCGCTGCAGGATTTCCCCGTAGCTCTTGTTGACCACGTAACCGGCGTTGCTCGTGCCGGCCACCTCGGTGACCTGACGATTGAGAGCGCCGCTGGCCGCGAACGGGAGAATCGCCAAGCCCGTCTCATAGACGCCGTGGCTGCTCTCGTCCACGTAGAGGCCAACGCACGGCGCCGGGCCGAGCCCGCCCGCGCAGGGGTCGCCGGCCGTCTGCACGGTCAGGTTCTGCTGCTCGATGCGATCGGCCACGAAGTTCAGCGCGCGGCGGACGACGTACTTCTGGAACAGCCCCGTGGGCATGCTGTTGTTGTTGGGCAGCAGGTAGCCGTGGTTCTGGAACGCCAGCGCCACGAGCGACGTGTAGGCGGTGTCGAACTGACCGCCCTCCCAGAAAGTGGTCACCCCAGCCGGGAAATTGGCGGCGCGATTCACCTGATTGGTCCACAGGAACCGGAGGCCGTTGTGGATGGTGCGGTTCACGTTCAGGCTCCGCAGCTCCGCGGGTGTGAGCAGCCCCCCGTTGTAGACCTGCACCGTCGTCGTGGCAACCTCGGCACCCACCGTCAGCGTCACCGTGAAGGTGCCGCTGAGGCCGTACACGTGGTTGAACGCGATGTACGAGCGGTCCGTCACGTTTCCAGCCGTAGGGGCCGAGCCATCGCCGTAGTCGAGGGTGAACGCAGTGCCGTTCGCCTGGTCGGTCACGCCCCAGACAACCTCACTGGCTCCCATCAGGAAATCGCGCTCCGGCATGAGGAGCGTTTCCGCGTTGGCGCTGGATGCCGTGAGCATCAGCGCAAAGAAACCGACAACCAGGGCCGTAGCCCGGCGTCGCAGCAGTCCTACCATTGTTCTCACCATCAGTCTCTTCCTTCAGCAGCAGTCATGACCACGCCGGTCAGCGCGCGGACGCGACGTGGGGATCGTCCGGTCGCACTCGAATCGGGCTTACCGGACGATGGAGTCCGCGCCAAGCCTCACGCACAGCTGAGCAAGGGTCAAGCCATCCAGAACATGAACACGTCTGTGCATTTTCTAGACACACGCCGCGCGGACAAGTCTCCAATGCAACCAAAAGGCAGACTTTTGGCGCGTCTGGATCAGAGTGTCTCTGGGCTGGAACCGCCAGAACAGAGAGGGGTTACGTCCCGTGGGCGCAGAAATCTTCCTGCGCCTTCTGTTGAACGACCGCACAGACCACGGCGTAGGCGCCAGGCGGACATCGGCTCGCAATCACAACGCCCCCGGCGGGGTGGAGGGCCTGGCACGAACGGGACTGCTGGTCGCGGATACGGGCACTGGCGAGCCCGGGTACCACAGCCCGCCGGAGCCCTCTGCCGGCCGAGGAGCTGCGGGCTGGAGATGCAGCGTCGCATGGGTCGTACAAGAAAAAACCCGCTGTGCACATTGCACAGCGGGCTCCTCAAAAATAATCCCGGCGGCGACCTACTCTCCCACGCACCTACGCACGCAGTACCATCGGCGGTGGCAGGCTTAACTTCCGTGTTCGGAATGGGAACGGGTGGATCCCTGCCCCTATGACCACCGGGAAACTTGCTCGAGCCGTTCCCCGTGGAACAACCCGAATGACCGAGCCTGGGGTTCGGAGTCGCGGGGCGTAGCCATCAGCCACGTCGCATCGCGCCACCGATCGTCCCAGACAATCTGCCGGAACCAGCGCTCCCGGGCGCGGCTCCTGAATACCTGTCAAAGAACTCGAACTGAATACCCTGCAAACGGTAGCTTTCCCGACCACAGTCCGGACACACGCTTGCGCGCGTATTCGGAGCGGTATGTCACGGCCGAAGCCGTGAACAAAGAGAAAATATGGTCAAGCCGCACGGCTAATTAGTACCAGTAAGCTTAACGCATCACTGCGCTTCCACACCTGGCCTATCAACCTGGTAGTCTACCAGGAGCCTTCAGAGGTCTTGCGACCTGGGAGATCTCATCTCGTGGAGGGTTTCACGCTTAGATGCCTTCAGCGTTTCTCCCTTCCGGACGTAGCTACTCGGCACTGCCGCTGGCGCGACAACCGATACACTAGAGGTCCGTCCAACCCGGTCCTCTCGTACTAAGGTCAGCCCCACTCAAATCTCCTGCGCCCATCACAGATAGAGACCGAACTGTCTCGCGACGTTCTAAACCCAGCTCACGTACCGCTTTAACCGGCGAACAGCCGGACCCTTGGAACCTGCTACAGCTCCAGGATGCGATGAGCCGACATCGAGGTGCCAAACCCTAGCGTCGATGTGAACTCTTGGCTAGGATCAGCCTGTTATCCCCGGCGTACCTTTTATCCGTTGAGCGATGGCCCTTCCATGCGGAACCACCGGATCAC
>JABFRY010000236.1 GCA_013140955.1 Acidobacteriota bacterium | reverse complement strand
CGGGGAAACAGGGCCTGAATCGACAGTCGTTCCACGTCGCCGGCGTGGATGCCGGCCAGGAGGGGCTCGGCCAGATAGTCCACGGCCTCCTGGCCGAATCGCCGACGCACGAAGCTGGCAATGGACTCGTCGTCTCCGCCGCCACGGGGCATGGCGACCTCTGCGGCCATACGCAGCTTCCCGCGGATGCTCAGCAGGGTCGACCGGGCCAGCGCCGTTGCCCGGACGGGGAATCCCAGGAACGTGCCTTCGACGAGCGGATGGAGGCGGCGCCCGCGCTGCACGAAAGCGGTTCTCGGTCGTTGCGTGGGCACCAGCCGGTCCGCGAGACCGAGCTCGGTGCAGAGCGCCACGGCGGCCGGTTTCTGGACCAGGAGCGAGTCGGGGCCCCCGTCGATCACCCACCCGTCGAAGCGCTCGGTCAGCGCAACGCCACCCGAACGGTCGGTGGCTTCCAGCAGCCGCACAGTCACGCCGCGCGCCTGCAGCTCGTACGCGGCGGAGAGACCGGCCATGCCGCCCCCCACCACCGCGACGTCGACGCGGCCCGTGCTCACTGGCCGCGGGCGCCGGTGCTGTGCACGTACTGCGCGAGCATCTGCACGTGCTCGACCGGCGTGGATGGCAGGATGCCGTGTCCCAGGTTGAAGATATGGCCCGGACGCCCGTCCACGCGGTCCAGGACGTCGTCCACTTGCTGGAGCATGCGCTCGACCGGGCCGAGCAGCAGCGTGGGGTCGAGGTTACCCTGGACGCCGCGGTCGAAGCCGATCCGTGTCCAGGCCACGTCGATGGGAATGCGCCAGTCCACACCCACCACGTCGCCGCCGGCATCGCGCAGCTCTTCGAGGATGGAGCCCGTGCCCGTGCCGAAATGGATGCTCGGCGCGCGGCCGCGTACCGCCTCGAAGATCCGCTGCGTATGCGGCAGGGCGAACTCCCGGTAGTCCGAGGCGTTGAGCGCACCGACCCACGAATCGAACACCTGCACGACGTCCACGCCAGCCTCGATCTGGGCCAGGAGATAGTCGGAGACCACATCGGCCAGCAGGGCACAGAGCCGATGCCAGGCGGCCGGGTCGCCGTACATCAGGGACTTGGTGCGGGCGAAGTTGTTGGAGTGGCCGCCCTCGATGGCGTAGGACGCCAGCGTGAAGGGCGCCCCCGCGAAGCCGATGAGCGGCAGCGCACCGAGCTCCCCCTTGATCTGCCGGATCGCGGTGAGCACGTGGGCCAGCGCGTCCCTGGGCTCGAAGCGGACCAGGGCGTCCACGTCCGCAGCCGACTGCACGGGATGCTCGAGCTGTGGGCCTTCGCCCTTGATGAAGTCGAACGGCAGCCCCATCGGCTCGAGCGGCACGAGGAGGTCCGAGAACAGGATGGCGGCGTCCACGTCGATGCGGCGGACGGGCTGCAACGTGACCTCGGTGGCCAGGTCGGGCTGGCGACAGATCTCGAGCAGGGAATAGCGCTGCCGCAGCGCCCGGTACTCGGCCATATACCGCCCGGCCTGTCGCATGAACCACACGGGGGTGGTATCGACGGGTTCGCGGCGAATGGCCTTCAGGAAACGGGGGGTGTCCACGATGGGTCGTCCTGGGCTGGCGGAAACGGCACCTACGCGAGGAGCTGGCGCGCCAGTGCCACCAGTTCCTCCAGCCAGAGGGGCTTGTACCGGACCAGGGCCCCAAGCGTCTGGAGTTCCAGGGCCTGGCCCGCATCGACATGGTAGTCGCCCGTCACGATGGCCACCGGCGTTCGGGACAGGGCAGGGATGGCGCGAAGCTCGCGCAGGAAGTGCAGGCCACTCATCAGGGGCATCCGCAGATCCAGGATGACCGCCGAGGGCTGGTGCTTGCGTGCCAGGCGGAGTCCTTCCTCGGCCGAGAGCGCGCCCCAGACCTCGTAGCCCTCGAGCCGCAGCATCCGGGAGAAGGTGTCGGTGACGCTGACGTCGTCATCCACGATGAGCACCCGGGGGGGCTGGCTCTCCAGGCGCGAAGGCACGACGCATTGTGGTGCCCACCCTGCCGGGCGTCAAGGGGCTGGGGTTGAGGCCGGTTGCGCCCGGAAACTCGTGCTATAGTCACCCCGCCTGCGCCTGGTGGGAGGCCAGCCGGTCCCAGTGACGAGACTCGTGTCGGAGGTCAAGTGAGCCCAATCCTCGTGCGGCCCGTCCGCGAGCAGCTCGAGCACGATCGGGTGATTCGCCTGCTGCAGGCGAAATACAAACGAAAATTCGACGTCGCCATCAACCCTGGCAACGAGCAAGGCGCGCCGGTGGCCACCGGACCCGGGGCCTGGTACCCGGACGTGGTGCTGCACTCACTGGAGCGTACGCACAAGCTGGTCGGGGTGATCGAGGTCGAGACCTCGGAGTCCGTCAACAACCTCGAGGCCATGTCCCAGTGGACCTGGTTCTCCCGGCTCCGGGCACCGTTCCTCCTCTACGTGCCCACGACCAGCATCGACTCGGCCCGCCGTCTCTGTGCCGATCTCTCGATTCCGGTCGCCGAAATCTGGTCGTACCAGGGTTTTGGCGAACAGATGCGTTTCACGCTCGTGCACAAGTCCCAGGACACCCGGCTCGACGAGCCCAAGGCGGCTGAGAAGGCGCCGGCCAACGGGGCAAGCGGGCGCGCGTCGGTACCGGGGCCCCGTCCTGCGCCTGCCCGGGAAAGCAAAGTGCAAACGTCCCGGGCGAAGGAGCTCAAGGCCAAGGACGCCAAGCCCAGGGACGCCAAGTCCAGGGACGCCAAGCCCAGGGACGCTGCGGCCAAGAGCACCGCGACCAGGAGCTCCACGCTCAAGGCTGGCGCAGCCAAGGCCGGCACGACCAGGAGCGCCAAGGCCATCGACCCGAAGAAGCCTCGCAAGGCCTCCGGCGTGGCGTCGAAGGTCGTGCGGGCGGCCAAGCCGGCGTCTGGCGCGCCGTCACGTGCCACCACGGTCGGCAAACAGCGCCCGTCGGCAGGCAGTGTCAGGAAGGCGGCGCCCGCCAAGCGAGCCGCTGCCCGCGCGCCAGTCCGGGCGGTGCGCGCCCAGAAGCGCCGGTAGGCTGTGCCCTTCCTCAGGGTCATTCGCGACCGACACGGCTACGAGACCACCTACCTGATGCGCTCGCCTCGGGAAGCCGTGCGCTCCCGCACCGGCATCCTGTACGTGTTCAGGTCGCCCTCAGGCGTGCGTGGAGGACGGGAGCCGCTCTCGCCCGACGTCCGGCGCCAGCTCGAGGTGGCCCATCCCGACATCGCCTTCAACTGGTCTGCGATTCTCGACGGGCGCCAGCTCGTCGAACCCGCACCGGACCTCAGACGGCCGCGCCGGCGGCGGTCGCCCGACGTGGCGGTCGAGCCGTCTGCGCCAGGTCGGTCGGCACGGCCGGCCCGGGTTGAGTCGGGCC
>JABFRY010000104.1 GCA_013140955.1 Acidobacteriota bacterium | reverse complement strand
CGGCCCGATCGGGCGACGGGGGCGGACGCGCCCGAGCCCGGCACGCCGGTCCCTCCCGGCGAGCGGGGAGACGAGGCGAGCTGGCGCAAACGCGTCACCGACATCCGCGAGCAGCTCTCGAGGACCCAGCTCTTCGAGCAGGCCCTGCAGACCCGCGTCAACGCACTCGATGCCGACTTCACCGCCAGGGACGACCCGGCACAGCGCGCCGTGATCGAGACCGACCGGAACAAGGCGGTCGCAGAAATGGAACGCGTGCGCAAGGAGATCCAGGACTACCAGAAGGCCCTGGTGGCGCTGCAGGACGAGGCGCGGCGAGCCGGCGTACCTCCCGGCTGGCTCCGCTGACGTGGCCTCGGGCCCGGCCTCCACGGCCGTGACCGTCTTCCCGGTGCTGCTGGTCGAGGACAAGGATTCCCTCCGCGCCATGCTCAGGCATGCGCTGGAGTTGCAGGGGCACAGTGTCATCGAGGCCCGCGACGAGGCCGAGGCCGTGGCGTGCCTGCGCACGTCTGCGCCCGCGGTGGTGCTCACCGACCTGCGTCTGCCCTCGGGCGATGGGCTCGGCGTCCTGCGCGCCGCGAGGGAGGTCGACCCGGCCATGCCCGTCGTGGTCATGACGGCATACGGCGGCATCCAGGATGCCGTGTCGGCGATGCGCGAGGGCGCCACCGATTTCCTCGCCAAGCCCGTCGATCCCGATCACCTGCTGCTCCTGGTGTCGCGCGCCATCGAGCAGAAGCGGATCTTCAACGACTACCTCGTGCTCAGGGAAGAGGCCGCCGAGCGCCGCGGCGCGCCGCGGATCATCGGCGAGCACCCCAGCCTGCGCCAGGTCATCGAGCGCCTGCACCGCGCGGCGGCCAGCGACGCCACAGTGCTGCTCACGGGCGAAAGCGGCACGGGGAAGGAGCTCTTCGCGAGGGCGCTCCACGCGCTCGGCCCCCGGGCCGACGGTCCCTTCGTCGCCATCAACTGCGCCGCCATTCCCGAGGGCCTGCTGGAGACCGAACTCTTCGGGCACGAGCGCGGTGCATTCACGGGAGCCTCGAGCCGCAAGCCGGGCCGGTTCGAGCTGGCCCACCGGGGCACGCTGTTCCTCGACGAGATCGGCGAGATGCCGTTGTCCCTGCAGAGCCGCATCCTTCGCGTGCTCCAGGAGAAGACGTTCGAGCGCGTGGGCGGGACGGTGCCGCTCCACGTGGACGTGCGTCTGGTGGCCGCCACCAACCGGGACCTGCACAGCATGGTCGCCGCGCGTACGTTCAGGGACGACCTGTTCTTCCGTCTGTCCGTCTTTCCCGTGGAGATCCCGCCGTTGCGGCAGCGCACCGGCGACGTCTCGCGCCTCGCGCACTGCTTCGTCGATCGCTTCCGCCGCGATATGAACAAGCCGGCCCTCACGCTGTCGGTCGCGGCGCTCGCGGCCCTCGAGGCCTACGCCTGGCCAGGGAACGTGCGGGAGCTGCAGAACTGCATCGAGCGCGCGGTCATCCTGTGCGACGGCGACCAGATCCAGCCCTCGCACCTGCATCTCACCACTCGCGCGACGGACGCCGCCGCGCCGACGCGCGATCCGTGGGAGGACATCGACCTCTCGGGGACCCTCGATGAGGCGCTGCGGCGGGTTGTGGTGGAAGCCGAGCGCCGGGCCATCACGCGCGCGCTCCGGGATGCGCACGGCAACGAGGAGCGCGCAGCCGACCTGCTGCGCGTCGGCCCCCGGCTGCTCCGCCAGAAGCGCACCGAGCACCGGATCGCGTAGCGCCGCGTGTCGTGGCGGACGGAGAGGTCCGGTCGCCCGGCGTTCAGCGCGACGTGCCGGGCGTCAGTCCCAGCCGCACGAGCGCGCCCATCAGTTCGTCCTCGGTGACGTCGTCCACGACGGCCGTTGCGCCGATCTGCGTGGGCAGCACGAAGTGGAGCCGCCCGTGCACCACCTTCTTGTCCCGCCGGATCGCGTCGAGGGCATCGTCCGCCTGCAGGTCGGTCACGGCCGGCAGCGGACCGAGCGACGCGATCAGGCTCGCCAGCGCGCTGCGCTCGGTTGGCGCCATTGCGCCGCGCGCCACGGCCATGTCGGCCGCGCCGAGCATGCCGTAGCCGACGGCCTCACCGTGCCTGAACCGGCGATAGTGGGTGATGGCCTCGAGGGCGTGTCCGATCGTGTGGCCGAAATTGAGGATGCGGCGCAGGCCACCCTCGCGTTCGTCCGCGGTCACCACCTCGGCCTTGATACGGCACGAGTCGACGATCGACGGCAGCAGGACCTCCGGATCGCGGGCGAAGAGGGCCTTCGTGCGGGCAGCGAGCCTGTCGAAGAGGGGGCGGCTCGCAATGACGCCATACTTGACGACCTCGTACAGGCCGGCCCGGAACTCCCGCCGGGGCAGCGTGGCGAGCACCGAGGGGTCGATGGCGACGAGCAGCGGCTGGTGGAACGCGCCGATCAGGTTCTTGCCGAGGCGATGGTTCACGCCGACCTTGCCGCCAATGGAGCTGTCCACCTGCGCGAGCAGCGTCGTGGGCACGTGGACCAGCGGGATGCCGCGCAGAAAACTGGCGGCCGCGAACCCCGCCATGTCGCCGATGACCCCTCCGCCGACGGCCACGAGCGTGGTGCCGCGGTCGGCGCCGGTGCGGATCAACGCCTCGTAGATGCGCGACACGGACTGGAGGGTCTTGGACCGCTCGCCGTCGGCGACGAGGACCGGGTCGTCCACCCCCAGCCCGGCGCCGATGCGTGCCCCGTGGAGCTTCCAGATGGTCGGGCTCGAGACCACGACGCGCCGTGCGCCGACCTGGGCGTCGTCGAGCAGTTGTCGGAGGGTGTCGCTCAGGCCGTCGCCGATCCAGATCGTCGACGTGCGCGAGCCCGCGTTCACGTCGAGGCGCACCGGCTGCATCGGGTGGTAGGATAGCATCCGGTGAGCGCGCGCGGCGATTTCCTGGTCATCGGCAGCGGCATTGCCGGACTGCGCGCAGCCCTCTCACTCGCCCGCGAGGGCACCGTCCTGGTGCTCACGAAAGCCGAGCCCCGCGAGAGCAATACCGGCTATGCGCAGGGCGGCATCGCCGCCGCGATTGGTCCCGACGATTCACCCGAACTGCACGCCCGCGACACGCTCGCCGCTGGCGATGGCCTGGCCGTCGCGGAGGCCGTCGAAGTGCTGGTGCGCGAGGGTGTCGGCTACGTGCTCGAACTGGTCGAGTGGGACACCGCGTTCGATCGCGACACGGAGTCGCGGCTGGCACTCGCGCGCGAGGCGGCCCACAGCGTCCGCCGCGTCCTCCACGCACGCGACGCCACCGGCCGTGAGATCGGGCGCGCGCTGTGGGCGCGCGTGCAGGCCACGCCGGGGATCCGGATGCTGGACGGTGCCATGGCGGGCGAGTGAGAGGGCTG
>JABFRY010000219.1 GCA_013140955.1 Acidobacteriota bacterium | reverse complement strand
GACTACGAGCGTGCCCGCGCCGCAGCCCACTATCTGGCCGGGCGGCTGGGCGCGGCACGGGCGCTGGCGGTGCACCGCGCCGCCAACGTGGCGCTGCGGCTCGACGGACCGGGGCAGGCCGTCAGGCTCGCCCTCTTCGAGGACGGCAACGGCAACGGCGTGCGCCGCCTCGACATCGACGCCGGCCTCGATCCCCAGGCGGCGCCCCCCGTGCTGCTGGGCGACCGCTTCCCCGGCGTCGTCATCAGCGAGGTGGATCCAACGGTGCCAGGTGCGGCCGCACGTGCCGAGGCAGGACTCTTCAGCTTCACGCCCCACGGCACGGCGACGTCCGGCAGCCTGTACATCTCCGGGGCGTCGGGCGAGGCCTGGGCGGTGCGTGTGCTCGGAGCCACGGCCCGCGTGCGGGTGCTGCGCTACGCGCCGCGCGACGGGGCGTGGGTCAATGACTGAGCGTACCGAGCGGCGGTACGCCCTGCGGATCGCACCGCCCCTCGGGGTCGCTGCGGGCCGCGCGCGACTGCGCACGGGCCGCGAACTCACCGTCGTCCAGCTGTCGGCGACCGGGGCGCTCATCGAGTCGGATGTGCGTCTCCTGCCGGGCACACACCATGAGATCCACTTCTATCCCGAAGGCCAGCGGCAGCTTGTCCGCACACGGATCGTCCGGTGCGTCGTCAGCGCCCTGCCTGCCGGGCGGCCCGTCGTGTACCGCGCGGCGGTCGCGTTCGGCGTTCCTCTGGTCGGGGGACTGGAGGGGTAGCGGCTACTCGCCGCGATGCGTGCGTCCCGGCCGCTACCCGTCTCGACCGCCGCCGGGGCGTGACAGGCGCACAGCAAGGTGCGATGGGCCAGCAGGTTGGCGCGAATCAACGAGGTGGCACACGGTTTGGTCACGGAGTGCCCGGCACTTCACGGTCGCTCATCACAGGAGACACCCGGCGTGTACAAGACGGACGACTCATCCCCAGGCGCAGCCGCCGCAGGCCTGCAGCGTGTCGTAGCCGCACTCGGCGCGGCGCTCGTCACGCCGGCGGCCGGGCAGAACCTCGCCACCACGTTCGAGATGCACCTGCGCGACCTGCTGTCGCTGCGCAGTGTACGACTCAGAGAGGTGCCCACCCGCTATCAGGCACGCCTCGTGACCCCGACGCGCACGTCCGATGCGCTGGTCCTGGGCGTACCGACGACGGGTGGGCGCAGCCAGGCGGTGCTCGAGGCGTACTTCGAGCCCGGTCAGCCGCCCGGCACGCAGGCCGCCGCCCTGCTGGAGGCCGCCGCGCAACTGGGCGGCCTCGTCCTGGCGGCCGATCGGATCCGCCATCCCGTGCCACGTCCCGCCGACGGAGGCCCCCCGCCACTCGTCGGGTCGAGCGCCGGCATCCGGGAGCTGCGGGCGCGGATCGGCCGCATCGCGCCCACCGACTTCACGGTGCTGGTGGAAGGGGAGAGCGGCACCGGCAAGGAACTGGTGGCCCGCCAGCTGCATGGCAGCAGCCGCAGAGCCGGGGGACCCTTCGTGGCGTTGAACTGCGCCGCCATCGTGGAGTCGTTGCTCGAGGCGGAACTGTTCGGCATCGAGGACCGGACGGCCACTGGCGTACGCGGGCGCCGCGGCAAGTTCGAGCTGGCCGACGGGGGCACGCTGTTCCTCGACGAGGTATCCGACCTGTCGCCATCGGCACAGGCCAAGCTGCTGCGCGCGATCCAGGATCTTGCCGTCGAGCGGGTGGGCGGACATGGCACACGGCGCGTGGACGTGCGCATCGTCGCCGCGACCAACCGTCCCCTGGCCGGGCTCGTGGAGCAGGGCGTCTTCCGGCCCGATCTCTTCTTTCGGTTCAGCGGTGTGGACGTGCAGGTACCGCCGCTTCGGGCCAGGCGCGAAGACATCCCCGAGCTGGTCCATCACTTCCTCGCCCGACACCGACGCACCCGCGACCTGCAGATCGCGGATGCCGCGGTCGATGCGCTCCAGCTCTATGCGTGGCCGGGTAATGTCCGGGAACTCGAACGGGTCATCGAGCACGTCGTCGCCCTCGTCGATACCGAGCGCATCGAGCTCACCGATCTGCCTCCGCGCGTGCGCGGCGAGTATGCCGAGCTGCTCGCGCCCTCGATGGCCGCGGGCGAGACCCTCCGGGCCTGGGGGAGCCGATACGCTCGCCTGGTCTTCGAGCGCTGCGGGCGGAACAAGCGGCGGGCCTGCCGGGCCCTCGGTATCAGCTATCACACGCTCGAGGCCTACCTCAGGTTCGACCGGCACAGTCTGCGGCCCCTGCCCAAGCAGTTTCCGGCGTGGGCCCGCGGGCCGGAGGCACAGCCAGGCACGGGGGCAGAAGCAGGGCCAGGTGACGCGGCCGGCGCGGCCGACGGGGACGGCGAGTCGTGAGCGCCGCCGTGACCGCTGCGGCGGGACCACTTGCGTTCTTCGCCATCGTCACGGTGGTCTCTCCACTCATGCGGGTGTGCCTGGCCGTGACGACCGGCGTGGCCCTGGTCGCGCTCGCGATCGGTTCCGACCTCACGCCCGCACTCGTCGCGGCGCTCGTGATGCTGCAGGGCTGCGCCGCGTCGTCGGGGTTTGCGGTGCCGGCGCGGCGGGGCCACTACGACTGGCTGCTCACCGGCTCCGTGTCCCGCGGGGCCGTGGCCACGGCGCACTGGGGCATGTCGGTGGCCCCTGGCATCATCTGCTGGAGTGCGCTTGCCGTGGCCGAGGCCCTCCTGCGGGCCGACCGTCCGGCGATCGTGTCGGCGGGCGGCACGGTGGCCACGCTGGCACTCGCCTCGAGCCTGCCCTGGGCGATCAGCGTGCCGCTGCCGCGTCTGACCGGCGGCGTCCTGTGGCTGCTGGTCGCTGCCGTGACGGCGGTCTTGCCGGCCGACGGAGCCGGCCTCCCCCCTCCGCGCCAGACGGCGCTCGACGTCCTGGTGCGCCCCCTCGAGATGGTGGGCGATCCGCTGCCCGCGTCCACCGCCACCGCAGTACTGGGCATCGTGTGTCTGGGCCTGGTCGGGGCAGGCGTGGCGGTCGTCTGGATCAGCCGCACCGACGTGCGCCTCGAGGCCTCGCAGTGACGGGGGCCGTACTGTCGCTGCGAGCCGTGGCGGTCCGCTATCGCGGACGCGAGGTCTTTCACGGCGTGAGTGGGGAACTGCCTGCCGGACACGCACTCGGCGTGGTCGGCGCGAGTGGTTCGGGCAAGACGTCCCTGTTGCGGACGATCGCCGGCCTGATGCGACCGGCCGCCGGCGAGATACGCGTGCATGGGCGCCTCCCACAGTCGTCGCGCGCAAGAGCCGGACTGGCCTATTTCGCGGGGGAAGCGTCGCTGCCCGGGTCGGTGCGTGCCAGCGCCTGGGGACGACTGAGCGGCGGCGACGCGGCCACCGCCGAGCGCCGG
>JABFRY010000043.1 GCA_013140955.1 Acidobacteriota bacterium | reverse complement strand
ACCCTGTTCGATGCCATCGAGTTCAACGACGAGATCGCCTGCGTGGACGTCTTCTACGATCTGGCGTTCCTCCTGATGGACCTGTGGCGGCGACAGCTCCATGCGCATGCCAACCTCGTACTGCACGCCTATCTCGAGGACACCGGCGACATCGATGGTCTGGCGCTGCTCCCGCTCTTCCTCTCGTGCCGGGCCGCGGTCCGCGCCAAGACGAGCGTGGTGGGCCTCTCCGGGGAGGCCGATCCCGCCCTCCGGGCCGACGGCGCGGCACTCGGCGCCGAATACACCGCGCTCGCGCAGCGCTTCCTGCGGCCGGATCGCCCCCGCCTGGTCGCGATCGGTGGGTTCTCGGGCACCGGGAAGACGTCGGTGGCGCGTGCGCTGGCCCCGGGAATCGGCGCGCCGCCCGGAGCCCTGGTCGTGCGCAGCGACGTCATCCGCAAGGCGCGTCACGGGGTGGACGCGCAGGTGCGACTCGGAGCGGAGGCCTATACTCCCGCCGTGTCCCGGGCCGTGTACGGCACACTCGTCCGCCAGGTCGCGGCCGTGCTGCAGACCGGGCACGCCGCCGTGGCCGATGCCGTCTTTGCCACCGCAGAGGCCCGCGCGGCGATTGAGGCGGTCGCCACCGATCTCGGCGTGCCGTTCACTGGCCTCTGGCTCGAAGCGCCCGAATCCACGTTGCTCGCCAGGGTCGCGGGGCGACACGGGGACGCCTCGGATGCCGACGAGGCCGTCGTGCGCAGCCAGGTACAGGCCGACCCGGGCACGCTCGCCTGGGCACGCCTCGATGCGGGTGGCGCACTGCCAGACCTCCTGGCTCGGGCCTGGGCGGTTCTGGCGCGAGACACCCATGCGTGACGGCCCGGCCGCGACACGGTGGCGCCCCGGCGCCCCGGCGAGTCTGGCCGCTCCCCACAGTGCCACCGGGGGCGGAAGTTCCGCGGGCGCCGGGAATAGTCCGCCCCTGCGCGTCCATTCGTTCGCAATCCCCCCGGGGAGAGTCGGTCGTCAGAAATGGCAGCCTGGTTGCATTTGCTGGTGCACAGGCCGCCATGAGCAGATTCCGCAGATGCAGCTGGGAGCGCCCGATGAACCTCGGGGTCGGGGCCGTACTCATCGGTGCCGGCACCACCATCGACGCGCTTCCGGGGCTGCTCCTTCTCATGGCGGGCCTCGTCCCGCTGGTGCTCGGCATTGCCGATGTGGGATTTGCGAGACGGTCGCCGCCGGGAGGCGATTCCGGGAGTCGCCCCCCGGAGTGCTGACCGCATGGCCCCGCGCGCGCCCGCCAGGAGGAGCGCCGTGAAATTCTCGGTCCTGGCACTCGACTACGACGGCACCATCGCCCATCGCGACAGGCTCGACCCGAACGCCCGCGAGGCCATCGCCCGGGCGCGCGCGACCGGCGTCACGGTCCTGCTCGTCACGGGACGGATTCTCGGGGAACTGCAACGCGTCAGTGGGGGCCTGCACTTCGTGGACGGCGTCGTCGCCGAGAACGGCGCCGTGGTGCACTTTCCCGAGAGCCACCACACCACCGTCCTGGCGCCTGGGGTCCCGGCAGCCTTCCTCGCTGAACTCGCGCGGCGCGGACTGGCCTGCACCGCCGGAGAGGCCCTGGTCGATGCGGACGCGGCGCTCGGGCCCCAGCTGCTCGACGTCATCCGCTCGATGGAGCTGCCCCTCGTGCTCCTGTACAACCACGGCCGCGTGATGGTGCTGCCGCAGGGGGTGAGCAAGGCCACGGGGCTGCAGGTGGCGCTCGCCATGCTGCGCCTGTCGGCCCGGAACATGGTGGCCGTGGGCGACGCGGAGAACGACCATGAGCTGCTCCGCCTCGCCGAGGTGGGCGTGGCCGTCGAGTGGGGCAGTGCCGCGCTCGCCGCCGCCGCGGACACGGTCCTGCGAGGCAGCGGGCCGTCGGCCGTGGCCGGCTTCGTCGATGCGCTCCTGGCCACCGGGGAGCTGCCGATGCCGTCCCGACCACGACGGCGCCTCAGGCTCGGGCACGCCGAGGACGGGTCGGAGTTCTCCCTGGCGGTGCGCGGCCGGAACGTCCTGGTGGCGGGGGACGCGAAGTCCGGCAAGTCGTGGGTCACCGGCCTGCTCTGCGAGCAGCTGATCCTCTACGGCTACTGCGTGTGCGTCATCGACCCGGAGGGCGACTACCGATCGCTCGAGGGCCTGCCGGGCGTGACCGTGCTCGGCGGCGAAGAACCGCCGCCGCAGCCGGCGCAGCTCACCAGGGCCCTGCGCTACCCCGACCGCTCGGTCATCCTCGATCTGTCGCACGTCCCCCAGGCGACCAAGATCGACTACATCCGGGGCGTGCTGCCGGCCCTCACGGCGATGCGCCGGCAGACGGGGCTGCCGCATCGCATCGTCGTCGACGAGGCGCACTACTTCCTGCAGGAGGACGGGACGCCACTGCTCGACCTCGACCTCAACGGCTACACGCTGGTCACGTATCGGGCGTCGCGGCTGCCGGAGGCGGTGCTCGCCAGCGTGGACGTGATGATCGTGACCTGCGAGTCGGATCCCGCCGAGGTCGCCGCGCTGAAGATGCGATGCGAGGGGTGCCAGGACCGGGAGGACCCGGCGTGGGCGAGGCTGCCGTACCTGGGGGTGGGGCAGGCGGTCGCGTTGCCCATCACCGAGGAGTCCCGGGGCGCACTCCGCGTGTTCACGATGGGCCCGAGGCTCACGCCCCACGTGCGCCATCGCCAGAAGTACGTGGACGTCCCGGTGACCGAGGCCCACGCATTCCTCTTTGCTGCTGCCGATCGACCCGGCCGGGGCATCCGCCGGGCCCGGACGCTGCGGGAATTCGTCGACGCGCTCGACGGGCTCACCCCGGCCGAGGCGGCGCCGTACCTGAGACGCGGCGATTTCTCGCGCTGGATCGGCGAGGTCTTCGGGGACCAGGCGCTGGCCGACGAGATCCGGGCACGCGAGCGCCGGCACCTCGAAGGTGGCGACCGCGAGACCGTGCCCGAGCTCGTCGCGGCGGTCCGGGCGCGCTACGACCTCACCGGGAGCCGGCTGTCTGAAGTCCCGCCTTCCGGAGCAGGGCCATCATCGGGCACCAGTTCGTGAACGCCGACTGAAACAGGTTGAGCCCCACGAAGGCCGTGAACGCCAGGAACCAGGGGCTCACGGCCACCCCCAACCACACGCTGGCCATGACGAACGCGCCCGCAATCATGCGAAGCGCCCGTTCGACGGTAAAGGTCGTCTGCACGATAGTCCTCCTCCCGTAATGCGACCTGTCAATTGGCGGCCGCCGCCTCTGGCAGCGGATCGGACGTGCCGGCGGCGCCGCGGCGCGCGCGTCCCACCAGGTGATACATGACCGGCACGGCCATGCGCGACAGCAGGAGCGAGGCCACTTCGCCCGCCATCAGCG
>JABFRY010000465.1 GCA_013140955.1 Acidobacteriota bacterium | reverse complement strand
AGGGGAAGGAGAGTGAGGGAGAGGGGAGGCGGAGGCCTGCAGTCGGACAGGACTGGCGGGATGTGACGGGCGCCGCACGCTTTCCAAAGCGCCGCGGACTATGGCAATGTAGCGATCCTCATTGAACGTCTGGAGATCACTGCCATGAAGAGCCTCGTGACGAACTGGGGTGGGACGGCCCGCCTGTCTGGTGCCCTGCTATGGCTGGTCGTAGCCCTGCTCGGCTCTCCCGTGCAGGCCTTCGCCCAGGCCGATGGCGAAGTCCTCACCAATCAGGGCGTGCTGGACATGGTGAGTTCCAAACTGAACCGGGACATCGTCGTCGCGAAGGTGACGAGCACCAGCAACGCCTTCGACGTGACCGTGAACGGCGTGGTGAACCTGACCGAGAGCAAGCTGCACCAGGAGATCATCCGCGCCATGATCGTGAGCGCGGGCGACGAGAAGCGGGCCGTGCAGGCCAAGCGGCAGGAGGCCATGACGAACCAGGCCGTCATCTACCTGGTCGTGTCGAAGGTGGCCCGCCCCGTCATCCTGTCGATGATCCAGAACAACGAGCCGCTCTTCGACGTGTCCGCGAACGGCCTCGTGCAACTGTCCCAGGCCAAGGTGCACAGCGAGATCATCCGGGCGATGGTGGCGCGAGCCGGCCTGGCCGCGCAGTAAGCGTCAGCCCCTCGAGGCTAGCAGGCTGGTTTGACCCCTTGGCAGTAGGCAGTGACACGGAATCGACCGTTAGCCATCACGAGCCTGTAAGGCGCCAGCACACCGTTGTACCACTCAGGTTCGACGCTGAACGTGCCCTCGATTGAATCGGCCGTGATCCGGTCGACGCTGACAAATCCCTTGTCGTTGCTGTCAATGAAGGGCGACTTCCAGTTCGCCTGATGGGGCAGACCATCCTGTGGCGCCCAGTAGACGTCCACGAACGTCGACGGGCCGTTGAAGTTCGGCTGTACACGGTGCACCCCGACGACCTCCGGAACCATCAGACCCACCGTCCAGCCTTGGCCGCCCCCTTCCACCAAGGTGATGCCGGGTGCGGCATGGTAGGCACGCACGACCCGGGCCTCCCAGGGTGCGCCGTTCATCGTGGCCGACAATACCGCCCCCGCAGCAGCGGGGGCGGCCGGCTGAACTACCGGATCAGGCGCGGCGGGGTTTCCGTCTCCGCAGCCGAGCAGGGTCGAGAACAGGGCCGCCACCACGAAGCGGGCCAACCAACCTATGTGCGTCGCTGACTCCATAGCGCCTCACTGCTTGTGATGCCTCCCGACGCGGCGTGAACACCCCCGCGCGAGAACCATAGGATAGACATCAGCCTTCCGGCCGATACGCCTCGAGGCGGGGCGTCAACCAGGCCCGGGCATCCGCCCAGTCGCGGCGCACCATCGAGTGGGTGAGCCCCATCAGCTCGCAGACTTCCTTGTCGGTATGGCCGCCGAAGAAGCGGAGCTCGACGATGCGGGCGGCGCGGGGATTCACCTCCGCCAGCGACGTGAGCGCCTTGTCGAAGTCGAGCACGTCGACCACGTCGAACACGTCGTCCGGCAGGCCGTCGAGCGCGACCCGTTCCAGCTTTCCTCCCCGCTTGTCGGACCGCTTCGCACGCGCGTGATCGACCAGCGCGCGCCGCATGGCGGTGGCGGCCAATGCGAAGAAGTGGTTGCGGTCGTTGATGCGGGTAGGGCCCGTCAGCAGCCGGATGTAGGTTTCGTGGACGAGCGCCGTGGCCTGCAGGGTGTGCTGCCGCGCCTCGCCACGCATGTGCCTTGCCGCAATGGCGTGCAGGTCGGCATAGAGCGCGCCGACCAACGCCTCCTGGGCGGTGGCGTCACCCTGGCGTAACCGCTCGAACAACCCCGCGACCGTCTCGTCGTCCAGGCTCCTGGTCGTCACGTCGCCATCCGCGGCGGGAATGTAGCACGAACGCGGCCGGGCGCGGCCCGCGCGCCGCCGCGACCAGGTCGTCGTGACAGGCTTCTCGCCGATAATGCAGAATCTACTCGACCCGCACCGGTCTGCGTGCGCCGGAACACCTGTGACGCACCGGGTTTCCGTGGTGCCCGGGTGACCGATGCCCTGATGACCATGCTCCCGTCCAGAATCGGGCGTTACGTGATCGTGGACCACCTTGGCCGGGGTGGCATGGGTGTGGTGTATCGAGCGTGGGATCCGGACCTCCGGCGCAACGTCGCCCTGAAGACCGTGGCCGCCCCGCTCGATATCGCGCCTCCGGCGGAGCAGAGCGCGCGGTTCCTGCGCGAGGCCCGCGCCGTGGCCTCGCTCTCCCACCCGAACATCGTCACCATCCACGACATCGGCTACGACGAAGGCCGGCCCTTCATCGCGATGGAGCTGCTCGAAGGGGAATCGCTCGCGGAGCTGATCCGCCGGAAGCCTCCGCTCTCCACGGCCGAAAAGCTGCGTTTGGCCCGCGACATGTGCCGCGGCCTGGCCTACGCGCACCGGTACGGGGTGGTGCACCGGGACATCAAGCCGGCCAACATCATGATTGCGTCGGATGGGACGCTGAAGCTGCTGGACTTCGGGCTCGCGCAGATCATGGGGGAACACACCCTCGCCCACCTCACGCGGGAGGGTGCCATCCTCGGCACCCTGAACTACCTGTCGCCCGAACAGCTGTCGGGCGCCCCCGGGAACGAACGCAGCGACATCTTTGCGGCAGGGGCGGTGCTGTTCGAGCTGTTCACCTACCGGCGCGCCTTCGAGGCGGAACCGCCCGGCGTGATGTTCGACATCGTGAACACCTCCCCCCCTCCCCTGCGCCAGGTGGAACCTGCGGCACCGGAGGCCGTCGAGGGGGTCGTGCGCCGGATGCTCGAGAAGGACCCCCAGCAGCGGTACGAACGGCTCGAGGATGTGCTCGCGGCGCTCGACAGCGCGCCGGCTGCACTCGCCACGCCGGCAAGGGCGAGAGCCGACACGACAACACCGGTCGCGATACCGGTCGCGCCACCGGTCTCGACACCGCTCGCGGCCCCGGCTCCCGGAGCGATGCCGCAGGTACGGAAGGCGCGGCAGGGCTCGAGGCGGGTCGCAATCTGGACGACAGCGGTCCTGGTGCTGACGGTGGCCGTCCTCCTGACGCTGGCCTGGCTGCGCCCCGCGCCCGCCGACGAGCGCGCGAACGAGGACGCACTGGCGGTATCCGCGCCCGCCGCCGATGCGACCGAGGCGGCAGAGGGGTCAGGTGCCACCGAGGCCGCCGACTCCGGCGCTTCCGGCGTCACCACCGAGCCCGACACGACGGCTCCTGAGGCGAACCAGCCGCTCGACACTGCCGAACCCGGCGCCCCGACAGTCGCGCCGCCCGAGCCGCCCCCGACCGCATTCCCGTCCGCGTCGCCTGGGCGCGTGGCACGCTCCGGGGCGTCGGCTGCCGGCG
>JABFRY010000338.1 GCA_013140955.1 Acidobacteriota bacterium | reverse complement strand
GGCTACGTGGTGGACGCGACCCGCGCCCCGCTGGCCGTGTCGTCCGGCGTGGCCGGTGACGGCTACCGGTCGCCCGCCAACACGCCGCTCAATGGCGGCTTCATCAAGATCGAGATGCAGACGGCCGGCGGCTGGCAGGACGTCACCCTCGAGATCCTCAACCTCGGCATCGCGGGCCGGAATCAGGGCGTCGCCGGATGCCTCGAGCCCGCGCCCGACGCGGTCATCCGCATTCAGCGCCTGCGCAACAATCCGGTGGGCGGCGGCTGCGGCAACGGGAGCCTCTTCGCGACCGACTACTGGCCGAACGTGCTCTACGACACGCGCGAGGGCAACCTGCGCGACACCGTGCCAGTAGGCCAGGCCACGATGTTCCTCGGCGGCGTGATGCACTTCATCGAGCTCGACGTGGCGAACCTGAGCCGCTGGTTCCAGGGCAACATCGGCGCCACCGGCGCGAACGCGCTCAACAACAACGGCTTCACGGTGTACTTCTCGGATCGCCGGGGCAACAGCAACGCGGGGGTCGAGACCGGCGAGTACGGGTTCGAGGACTACGTGAACCCGAACGACGCGGCAGGCACGCCCAACGCCGTCCTCGACGCCGGCGAAGACCTGAACGCGAACGCGGCCCTCGACAACTACGGCCAGACGCCGATCGTTCCTGGCGGCGCCACCGCGCCCCTGACCGCGGCGGCCAGCCCGACGACGCTCGTCACGGCCGCCGAGGCGAGGACCAACCGCGCCATCCTGTTCCGTCGCGCCCTGAAGCTCACCAACGGCGGGCTGGGCAACCTGGTGCAGCCCGGGCTGACGATTGCCGCCGAGAACCCCGTCTACGTGCAGGGCAACTACAACGCCAACGCCGGGGGCTTCCAGGAGCCGAACTCCGCCAGCGCCGTCATCGCGGACGCCGTCACGCTTCTGTCGAACCAGTGGAACGACAACAACTCGATCAACAATCCGCATCGACCGGGGAACCGTGTCGCGAACACGGCCGCGTGGTACCGCCTGGCGATCATCGCCGGCAAGGGCCCGTCGTTCCCGCAGCCTGGCGCCTTCGCCACGCCGCAGGACTTCGGCACCGACGGAGGCGTGCACAACTTCCTGCGCTACCTCGAGGACTGGAATGCCGCACTCAACTACCGCGGCTCGATCGCGAGCTTCTACTTCAACCGGCAGGCGGTGGGCGTCTACAAGTGCTGCACGAACGTCTACAGCCCGCCGACCCGTGGCTACACGTTCGACGTGGAATTCCTGCAGCCGGCGCTCCTGCCCCCGAACACGCCGATGTTCAGGGACCTGAACGCCACCGGCTTCACGCAGGTGATCCGCTGAGGGGCCATCACGACTCGGACATGTGGGGATAGCGGTAGTCGAGGGGCGGGACGAAGGTCTCCTTCACCGCCCGGGCGCTGACCCAGCGCAGCAGGTTCATGCCGGAGCCGGCCTTGTCGTTGGTGCCGGACCGGCGACCCCCACCGAAGGGCTGCTGCCCCACGACAGCGCCGGTGGGCTTGTCGTTGACGTAGAAATTGCCCGCCGCGTACCGCAGGCCGGCCTGCGCCGCCCGCACGGCCTGGCGGTCGGTGGCGAACACGGCCCCGGTGAGCGCATAGGGAGACGTGGTATCCACCGTCGCGAGGATCTCCGGCCACGCACGGTCCGGATAGACGAAGGCGGTCACAACGGGCCCGAAGATCTCCTCCCGCATCAGCCGGTATCCGGGGTCATCGGTCTCGACCAGCGTCGGCTCGATGAAGTACCCCTCCCCGTCACGGGCCGCGCCACCCTGCACGATGCGGGCGTTGGCCCGCGCATCGTCGATGTAGCCGGAAATCTTCGCGAAGGCCTTCCGGTCGATCACCGCTCCACAGAATGTCCGGAAGTCGGCGACGTCGCCAATCTGGAGCTCGCGCATCATCGCCACGACACGGTCGCGCACGCCGGGCCAGAGCGAGGCCGGCACGTAGATCCGGCTGACCGCCGAGCACTTCTGCCCCTGGTATTCGAACGCGCCGCGCACGATGGCCACGGCCAGGGCCTGCACGTCCGCGGAGGCGTGGGCGACGATGAAGTCCTTGCCTCCGGTCTCGCCCACCAGGCGCGGGTAGGCCGAGTATCCGGAGATGTGTTCGCCCACAGTGCGCCAGAGCCTGTCGAAGACCGAGGTGCTGCCGGTGAAGTGCACCCCGGCCAGTTCGCGCGAGGCGAGCAGGGCACTCGAGATCGCCTCTGGGTCCCCGGGCACGAGGTTGATCACCCCGGGCGGGAGCCCCGCGGCCTCGAGCAGCCTCAGGATGTAGTACGCGCTCAGCATGGCGCTCGCCGCCGGCTTCCAGATGACGGTGTTGCCCATCATGGCCGGCGCGGTCGGGAGGTTACCGGCAATCGACGTGAAGTTGAACGGCGTGACCGCGTAGACGAACCCTTCGAGGGGGCGGTATTCCAGCCGGTTCCAGACGGCCGGGCTGCTGCCAGGCTGCTGGGCGTAGATCTGCTGCGCGTAGAAGGGATTGAAGCGGAAGAAGTCGATGAGTTCCGACGCGGCGTCGATCTCGGCCTGGAAGACGGTCTTCGACTGCCCGAGCATCGTGGCGGCGTTGAGCGTCGCCCGCCACGGTCCTGTGAGCAGGGCGGCAGCCCGGAGGAACACCGCGCACCGGTCTTCGGGGGACCAGGATGCCCACTCGCGGCGTGCCAGCGCGGCGGCCGTCACGGCTTCTTCCACGTGTTGCGGTTCGGCAGCGTGCCACGTGGCAAGCACGTGGCGGTGGGCGTGCGGCATCACCACCTGGTGCAGGACCCCGCTGCGCACGTCCCGGCCGCCGATCACGGCAGGGATCTCGATGGGCGTCCCGGCCATGTCGGCCAGCCGCGCCTTCAGCGCGGTACGCTCGGGCGATCCGGGCAGGTAGGTGAGATTCTCGTCGTTCCGGGGGGGCGGCACGCTGGCGCGGCCGGCGAAGGCCGGCCCCTCCACTCCGGGCCCAGACGGTCCCGCGGCATCAGGTACCGGCGGCGGACTGGACATGGCTGGTCATCCCCCCGAGCGCGCCGGCTCGATATCGACCGCGATGGCGCGCCACTTCTGCTGCCGGAACCTGCCAACGCTGAGTGCCGCCCGCGTGACGTGTCCCAGCACGATGGCCGTCCAGATCTCGTGCGGCTCCAGGCCTCCAGACGCCTGCAGGACGGTGCACAGGCCGAGCGGGATCACGATCTGCGACACGATCGAGATGTAGAGCGGGCTCTTCGTGTCGCCGGTGCCCTGCAGTCCGCCCGTGTAGCTGAGCGCCACCGTGATGAAGAAGCCGGAGACGCTCAGGTAGCCGAGCAGCGGCACCGCCAGCGACAGCACCATCTCGTCCTCCATGCCGAAGATGCCGAGCAGCACATTGGGCACGAGCATGAACATGGCGCCGACGATCCCGGCGACCATCAATCCGATTCTTGCCGAGGCATGGACGCCTTCGAGCGCGCGATCGGGATTTCCGGCGCCCAGGTTCTGTCCGGCGATGGTCGCCGCGGCGCCCATGAGGCCGACCGATGTCCACGTGATGAGCGAGAAGAGTTCCGTGTAAGCGACGGTGAAGGCGGCCTGGGCCTCGGCGCTGTTCTCGAGCGAGCCGATGAACCGCAGCAGCAGGACGCCCGCCACGTTCATCGCGATGCCCTGCACGCCGGTCGGCAGGCCGAACCTGAACAGCGACCTGATGATCACCAGGTCCGGCTTCCGGCTCATGCCTCGTTCGAAGTGGATGATCGAATCCGGCCGCGTGAGCCGCCACACGCCGTAGGCGCTCACCAGCGTGCTGCTCGCGACGGTGCCGATCGCGGCACCCACGGTGCCGAAGGCGGGAATCAGGATCACGTTGAACGCGACGGTCAGGATCGTCATCGCGACGCCGAGCCTGAGGGGCGTCCGAGGGTCGCCGGCCGCACGGAAGGCCCCGCTCAGCATGAAGAACGTGGTCATCCCGATGATGCCGCCGAGCATCGTCCGCAGGAAGGGCAGGGCGAGGGCCTGCACCTCCGGGGCGGCGTTCACCAGGTTCAGCAGCGACGGGGCCAGGTAGTACCCAGCGACGGCCAGCACGACCGACAGCCCCCCGGAGGTGAGGAAGGCCTGATAGACGACCTTGTTGACCTTCTCGGGCTCGTTCGCCCCGACGAACCGGGCCACCAGGACGGCCATGCCCGTGAAGAGGGAGCTGAGGAAGACCACGACGACCAGCACGATCTGCCAGCTGACACCGATGGCCGCGTTGGCCGTGTACCCGACGAAGTGCCCGACCATGGCGTGGTCGATCATGCCCTGCAGGCCGGCAATCACGTTCTGCAGCATGGTCGGCCAGGCCAGGCGCCAGACGGCCTTGCCGAGCGGGCCGTCGACGATCGAGCGGTCGAATCGCGTGGATCTCGTTGCGGGGGCTGCCACCAGCGGCGGAGTGTACTACGGCTGTCTGTCGGGGTCGAAGCCCGTCAGAGGTCCAGTTCCTCGGCGTCTTCGGCCCGGTCCATGATGAAGCGGAACCTGGCCGAGGCATCCTTGCCCATCAGCTCGTTGATCACGCGATCGGTGACGATGGGATCGGCAATCTCGACGCGAAGGAGCCGCCGGGTCCTGGGATTGAGCGTGGTTTCCCACAGCACCTTGGGCATCATCTCGCCCAGACCCTTGAACCGCGTGATCTCGGGCGTCCCGCGGCTCTTCGCGTGCTGCGCGATCAGGCGGTCCCGGTGCGCATCGTCGAGGGCCCAGTAGGTGTCCCGGCCGATGTCGATCCGGTAGAGCGGCGGCTGGGCCAGGAACACCCGTCCAGCGGACACGAGCTGTGGCAGGTGTCGATAGAGGAACGTGAGCAGCAGGGTGGCGATGTGGTGCCCGTCCGAATCGGCATCCGCGAGGATGACGATGCGCCCGTAGCGCAGCTTCGACAGGTCGAAATTCCGCCCCATGCCGCAGCCGAGGGCCGTCACCAGGTCGGCGAGTTCCTTGTTCTCGAGGACGCGCGCGAGCGTCATCCCTTCGGTGTTCATCACCTTGCCGCGCAGGGGCAGGATGGCCTGCTTCCCGCGGTCGCGCCCCTGCTTGGCCGACCCGCCTGCCGAATCGCCCTCGACCACGAAGAGCTCCGTCTCCTCGCGATTGGCGCTGGTGCAGTCGCTCAGCTTGCCCGGCAGGTTGAGTCGTCCGGAGGTCGCGGTCTTGCGCGTCACCTCGGCCTGGGCGGCCCGGCTGGCCTCGCGCGCGCGGGCGGCCAGGATGATGCGCGCCACGATGGCTTCGGCCACCGAGCGGTTGTGGTTCATCCAGTGCTCGAGTGCCGGCCTCACCGCGCCGTCCACCACCGAGGTGAGCTCCTGGTTGTTCAGGCGATCCTTGGTCTGCCCCTGAAACTGTGGTTCCTCGATGAAGACGCTCAGCACGCCGGTCAGCCCCTCGCGGATGTCCTCGGCCGTGAGGGTCACGCCCTTGGGCGACAGGTTGTGGGTGTCGATGTAGTTGCGGACGGCCTTGCCCACGCCAGCCCGGAGGCCATTCTCGTGCGTGCCGCCGGATCCCGTCGGAATGCCGTTCACGTAGCTGCGCACGTGCTCGTCGGTCGACTCGGTCCAGTGGAGGGCGATGTCGAGCCGTGGCGAGGCCTCACGCTCGAGCACGAAGGGCGCCTCGTGCACGACGCGGGCGCCACGCGCCGACACGATCTTGCGGAGATAGTCGGACAGGCCCTCCTTGTGCTCGAAGACGTCCTTCGTGCCCTCGGGCCGGCAGTCGAAGGAGACCTTCACCCCCTTGTGGATGAAGCTCACGATCTCCAGCCGCTCGCGGATGAGCGCCGGGTCGAACTCCACCTTCGGGAAGATGGTCGGGTCCGGGTGGAAGTAAACCGACGTGCCGGTGCCGCGTGCCGGTCCGGCCTTCTGGAGCGGGCCGGTCGGCTTCCCGCGCCGGAACGCCATCTCCCAGAGCGTGCCGTCGCGGCGGACGGACGCCCGCAGCTCGGTCGAGAGAGCGTTGACGACGCTCGCGCCCACGCCGTGGAGGCCGCCGGCGGTCTTGTAGCTGCCCGGCTCGAACTTCCCCCCGGCGTGCAGCACGGTGAAGATCACCTCGAGCGCGCTCTGCTTGGTGGTGGGGTGCCGGTCCACGGGAATGCCGCGCCCGTCATCGGCGATGGTCACCGAGCTTCCGTCCTCGTGCAGCGTGACGTTGATCGTCGTGGCGAAGCCGTTCATGGCTTCATCCACCGCGTTGTCGAGGACCTCCCAGACGAGGTGGTGGAGGCCGGCGGCGCCGACGCCCCCGATGTACATGCCGGGGCGCTTCCTGACGGGCTCGAGCCCCTCCAGGACGGTGATGTCTTTTGCCGTGTACGATGCCATGCGTCCTGCGATTCTACGACTATAATCAGCCGCCATGCCGAGCCGGGCGTTGATCTACGCGCTCGCGTGCCTTCTGCTGCTCCCGGGCATGTCCCATGCCGGAGTGGTCAGGGTGGAGCTCCGCAGCCGTCAGACCTTCGGCAGCTACGAGCGCCTGATCGGGCGGGTCTACTTCGCCATCGATCCCACGCACGCGTCGAACCGCGCCATCGTCGATGTGGCCCTCGCGCCGCGCACCGCCGAGGGCCTGGTGGAGTTCTCGAGCGACCTCCTGCTCTTTCGCCCCCTCGACCCGCGTGCGTCGACCGGTGCGATGCTGCTCGAGGTGGTCAACCGCGGGCGCGATCAATCCCTCATCCTGATGAACGGTGCGCGCCAGCGGAGCCTGGCGCCCGAGGACTGGGATCTCGGGGATCGGTTCGCGCTCGAGCGCGGCTTCACCCTCGCCTTCCTCGGCTGGCAGTTCGACGTGCAGCCGGCGCAGGGGCTCACCTTCGACGCGCCCGTCGTCCGCGTCGACGGCCCCGTCCGCGCCAGCTACGTGTCGCTCGGCACCGAACAGCGCAACGAGTTCGGCCTCTTCTACTGCACCCAGGGCACGCCGCAGACGACCGCGCGCCTCACCTATCGCCCAGGCCTCGTCGAGGAGGCCACCGTGGTGCCGCGGGACCGGTGGCGATTCGGTGCCACGGGCTGCTCCGTGCAGGTGGACGGCGGCTTCACGCAGGGCTTGTACGAGGTCGTCTACGAAGGGCACGTGTCCCCGGTGGCAGGCCTGGGCCTGGCCGCCCTCCGCGACTTCACCGCCTACATGAAGCACGGCCCGTCGTCGGACGTCCTGCGCGACACCCCCACGCCCGTCACGCGGGCCCTGGGGTTCGGGTACTCGCAGAGCGCCCGCCTGCTGCGGGATTTCGTCCGCGACGGCTTCAATGCCGACGAGCAGGGCCGTCAGGTCTTCGACGGGCTGTTCGTGGCATCGGCCGGCGCGGGGGGCGGCAGCTTCAACCACCGCTTCGCCATGCCTGGGCAGGCCGGCAACTCCGTCCTGTCGATCCTGCGCCCGGTGGACATCCCCCCGTTCACGGATGCCGCCCTGCTGGCGCGGGCGACGGCCGCGCGGGTCGTGCCGAAGATCTTCTACACGTTCACGTCGACCGAGTACTGGGCGCGGGCGGGCTCGCTCACCCACACCACTGAGGCGGGCAGCTCGGACGAGGACTTTGCGCCCACGTCCCGGTTGTACTTCATGGCCGGCACGGCGCATGCCTCCGGTCCGCTGCCCGGGCAGGGACGGGACCCCTTCTTCCGCCATGACCTCAACTTCGCCCAGCAGCGCTGGATCATGCGCGCACTGCTGGTGGCGCTCGACGCGTGGGTGTCGGACGGGACCGCGCCGCCGCCGTCCCGCTATCCGCGGCTGAGCCGCGAGGAACTCGTGGCCCGCGACGGCGTGCAGTTTCCCCCGGTACCGAGCCTCCCGTTTCCCGCGTGGATGCCACGGGTCTGGCGGTTGGACTTCGGGGCCGACTTCGCCCGCGCCGGCATCATTGCGAACGAGCCGCCGCGCGTCGGCACCGAGTACCGCGTGCTCGTACCGCAGGTCGATGCCGACGGGAACGACCTCGCCGGCATCCGGCCGCCGGAACTGGCCGTTCCGCTGGGGACGTACACCGGCTGGAACCTCACCAACCCATCGCTCCAGCCGCTCGGATACCTGGCAGGCCTGGTCGGTGCGTTCTCGCCGTTTCCACGCGACGAGACCGCCAGGGCGCAGTCGGAGGATTCCCGGCGCTCCATCGCCGCGCGGTACCGGGACAAGGCGGACTACGAGGCGCAGATGACGCGGGCCGTCGGTGCACTGGTCGCGGAGCGGTTCGTCCTGAGCGAGGACGTCGCCAGCGTGATGCGGTGGGCCGGTGCAGTCTGGGACGCGGTCGTGCCGGCGCGCTGAGGGCTCGGGCCCCGGGCGACGGGGAGGATTGGGCAATGCACGTCGCGCGATTCGTGCTGGCGGGTCTCCTGTCGGTCGTCGTGGCTGGTGTGCTCATGTCGTGGGCGGGGTCCCTCGTTCCACGGCCACAGGTCCGCCCGCCCAGCGACTCCGACCGCGCCATCGCCTCACTCGCCGACGTGCTGGCCCGCGCGGCCGACGCACCGACCACCCCGGCGCCGGGATGGCAGGTCACCAGCGCCATGTCTGCCCATGGCGCGATCGTGTTCGAGGTGGAGTCGCAGGAATCGACCGCGCGCGACCTCGAGATCACGGCGGAGATCGTGGAGCCGCTCGACGGGAAGTACGAAGAAGTGCTCGTGTACTTCCGCGGCCCAGAGGCGCCGGCTGGCGAGTCGTCCAGGCGCGTGCAATGGACGCCCCGCGGCGGCTTCGTCACGACACAGATTGCCCCGCCCTAGCACGCGCCCCGCCGTAGCACGCGCCCTGCCGTCACGACACGCCACCGGCACGACGACGCTCCGCACACCTGGCCGGGCAGCGCGACGCAGCAAGGCTTCGAGAACGTTCAGGCCGCTCGCGCAGCGTCGGGCGCGGTCACGGCGGCGGCACGGACCTGAGCACCCGCAGGAAGACGCCGGCGAGGCGTTCACGGCGGGCCGGCGTCAACAGGTCGGCCAGCGTGTGCCGGTTGAGATCGCCGAGGAACGTCTCGAGCGCCTCGCCGAGGAAGGTGCGCAATCCGCAGACGTCGATGATGGGGCAGGTGTTGGTGTCCCGATCGAAGCACTCGACCAGCGCCAGATTCGGCTCAACGGCGCGGATGACATCGCCCAGGCGGATGCTCTCGGGGGTGCGGTCCAGCAGGACGCCCCCGGACCGGCCCGGAATCACACGGACATATCCGGCACCGCCGAGTGTCTGGACGACACGCACGAGGTGGTTCTTCGAGATTCCGTACGCGTCGCTGATCTGCCTGGTCGTGACCACCTCACCCGGGTGCGAGCCGAGATACAGGAGCACGCGGAGGCCGTAGTCGGCGTGAAGACTGAGCTGCACGTCTCCAGAGTAGAACAACCATCAGGCGGCGGGAAGGAAGGCGTCTGCATGGATGTCCCCAAGGGTCATGCCCTGGAGGAAGAGCGCCTTCCGCAGACCCTGCACCAGTCCGGGGTCGCCGCACAGGAACGCCCGCGAGCCAGCCGGGGCGGGGCATCGGTCGAGCACGACCCGGTCCAGCGGGCCGTCGGCCTCGAGCAGCGTCGGCACGTACTCCACGTGCGGGTGCGTGTCGCACAGGCGTGTCAGCTCCTCGCGCAGGTACAGGCCTTCCGGCCGCAGGGCGCCGTGGAACAGCCTGATGGCGCCCGAGTGTCCATGGGCGAGGGCGTCTCGCAGCACACCGTACAGCGGCGCCAGGCCCGTTCCCGTTCCCGCGAGCAGCAGCGGCTGCTCGGGCCGGCCGGGCACGTAGAAGCAATCGCCGGACGGGCCCAGCACGCGGACCGGATCGCCGACCCTTGCCCGATGGCGCACCCACTCGCTCATGCGCCCCTTGGCCAGGCAGCGCACGTGCAGCTCCAGTTCGGGCTCGGCGCCGAGGCTCGCCAGCGAGTAGCTGCGGGCGAGGCCGTCCTCCCGCACGAGCGACACGTACTGGCCGGGGTGATAGTCGAACGGCGCGTCACAGGCCAGACGGACCCGGACGACGCTGTCGCTGAGGGCGTCCAGGCTGGCGATGCGGGCTGTCACCTGTGCATCCGCGCCGACGTCGGTCACGGTGATGTCGGCGTCGGGATGGCAGATGCACGGCAGGAAGTAGCCCTGGGCGCGCCAGGAAGGCTTCAGGCCGACCTGGGACGCCGGCGCCGGAGCTCCGTCGACCATGCGGAGCATGCAGGAGCCGCACGATCCCGCCCTGCAGGCGTGCCGGACGCTGGCTCCGGCACGCAGCAGGGCGTCGAGGACGCTCTCCTCGCCGGCGACCGGAGCGGCAAGGTCACCGTACCGCACGGTCGGCATCAGCGACCGAGCACGTCGTTGCGGGTCGACTCCGCGATCGCCGCGACCTGGTCGATCAGGGATTCCCTGACCCCCATGTCGCGCAGCGTCGCGCCGAGCAGCTCGATGATCGCGTCCACGTGCGAGTCGTCGAGCCCCTGCTTCAGCAGGTGCGCGTGCCCGTCTCGCATGTCCTTGCCGGTGTAGTTGTGGGGACCGCCGAAGGCCATCGTCAGGAAGGCCTTCTGCTTGGCGCGTTGCGTGTCCATGTTCACGCCCTCGAAGAAGCGTGACACACGGTCGTCGGTGAGGACCTTGCGGTAGAAGTTGTCGACAGCCGCCTCGACGGCCGTGGGGCCGCCAAGTTCCTGGAAGAGCGTATGCGTGGTCATAAGATGCATTTAGAATGCACCTTATAACCACGCCACGCAAGAGCTTTCTCGGCGGGAAGGCTTATCCCTTGCC
>JABFRY010000379.1 GCA_013140955.1 Acidobacteriota bacterium | reverse complement strand
GTCCGCGCACCGACCCCGTCGGCCGCGGACGGCCGCCAGGACCCGATGACTCACGCGTTCGATGCGTCCGGTGAACTCGTCCTTGCGCGCCACGACGATCTCGGCCGCGGCCGACGGGGTCGGTGCGCGGACGTCGGCCACGAAATCCGCGATGGTGACATCCGTCTCGTGGCCCACGGCCGACACCGTCGGCACGGGGCAGCCGGCTATCGCGCGTGCGACGACCTCTTCGTTGAATGCCCAGAGATCCTCGATGGATCCGCCGCCCCGCCCGACGATTACGACGTCCACGCCGTCGACCCGTCCGATGGCTCCCAGCGCGCGGGCGATCTCGATGGCCGCGCCTTCTCCCTGCACCCGCGTGGGGGCGATGACCAGGTGCGCCTGCGGGTACCGGCGGCGCAGGACGTGGACGATGTCCCGCAGGGCGGCGCCGTCTGGCGAGGTGACGATGCCGATGCGGCGGGGCAGCGTCGGGAGATCGCGTTTGCGCGTCTGCGCGAACAGCCCCTCCGCGGCCAGCCGCTGCTTCAACTGATCGAAGGCCAGCTGCAGCGCGCCCAGTCCTTCGGGCTCGAGGTGCTCGCAGACGATCTGGTACTCGCCCTTCGGGTCGTACACCGACACACGCCCGCGCGCGACGACGCGGAGGCCGTCCTGTGGCTTGAACTTCAGCAGGCGGAGGGCCGACCGGAACATCACGCCCTTGAGCTGGGCGTCCCGGTCCTTGAGCGTGAAGTACATGTGGCCCGTGTTCCAGACGCGGCAGTTCGAGACTTCGCCCTCCACCCACACGTCGGCGAAGCGGTCCTCGAGCAGTCCCCTGATGCCCGCGGTGAGTTCGGTGACGGTGAGGACCCGACGCCTGATCGGCGCATCCGGCACCGCCGCGCCGCGGACCACGGCGTGCGACAGCCCCGCGTCGGACACGACGACGCTGGATGCCCCTGCGTCGGACATCTCCGAACCCGGGTCGGGGGCTCCTGGCGCCGGCTCTCTGGGAGCGTTCTGCTGGCTGGCGGCGGGCTGACCTGCGTCCGGCTCGTCGTCGAACGGGAGGTCGAAGAGGGATCCCATGGGTGTCGTCAGGGGCGGATCTCCGCCACGCGGTCGCCGCCCGCGGCGAGTTGCTCGATGTCCTGCGGGGTATAGCTGATCCGTCTGACGGCGGTGGCCCGTCCGGTGCGGTCGTCGGCGTCGACGATCACGCCGTTGAGGCGCGGGTTGCCGGTGGCGGGTTCGAAACGGGACGGCATGGCCGTCAGGAACCGGGCGACCGAGCCGGCCACATCCATCCCGATGATGGAATCGTGCGGGCCCGTCATGCCGGCATCGGTCAGGTACGCGGTGCCGCCCGGCAGGATGCGCTCGTCGGCCGTCTGCACGTGCGTATGCGTGCCGAACACGGCGGACACCTTTCCGTCGAGATGCCACCCCATCGCGATCTTCTCGCTCGTGGCCTCGGCGTGGAAGTCGACCACGATGACGCGTGTCCGGTGGCGGAGTGCCTCGATCTCGCGCTGCACGATCGCAAAAGGGTCGTCGATGTCCAGCATGAACACCCGGCCCATCACGTTGACGACGCCCACCGCGCGCCCGTCGCCGGTCTCCACCACGCACGAGCCGCGTCCCGGCACGGCGGGTGGGTAGTTGGCCGGCCGCAGCAGCCGGGGCTCGCCCGGCATGTACTCGAGGACTTCCTTCTTGTCCCAGATGTGGTTGCCCGACGTGATCACGTGCACACCCGCACGAAAGAGGGCCTCACCGATGTCGCGCGTCAGCCCGAAGCCCGCCGCAGCGTTCTCGGCGTTGGCAATCACCAGGTCCAGGTCGTGGACGGCGGTGAGCGTGGGGAGCCCCTTGATCACGATGTCGCGCCCGGGACGCCCCACGATGTCGCCGATGAACAGGATTCTCATGTGCGGATGTCCGCCCCCGGGACCGTGATGGCAATGTCGTGTGCCTGGCCCCGGCGCTCGGTGCGCTTGGGCAGGATGATCGTGAGTTCGCCGTCTCGCAGCGTGGCGCGGCAGGCCGTCACATCGAAGGCGCCGGCCAGGCGCACCGCGCGTGCGAACCGGCCGAATGCCCGCTCCACCAGATGGAAGCTGTGATGGCCGTTGTCGGCCGGAGGCGCCTTTTCCCCTGCCACGAGCAGCACGCCGGCCCGGAACCGCACACGCAGCGCGGTCGGGGGCACGCCGGCCACGTCGACGATGACCTGGACCGCGGCGTCGTTCTCGCGCACGTCGATCGCCGGGTGGCACTCGCCGGAATAGGCACGCTGGTCGTGCGGCAGCTGACGCGCCAGCTCGTCGAAGATCGCGCGGACGTCGGCGGCAAGGCTGTCCTGGTCGGAAACGGCAGGTGTGCTGGCCATGTGCGGGCGCCCTATGTTCTCACAGCGCGTCGGCGCGTCACGCCGCACGGCATCAGCGGGCATGCCAGCGCGCGCGCAGCGCTCGGCGCCATGTGCGTGCGTTCGCCGGAGAGGACCACCTTGGCTCCGTCACCTGTGCGTGCGGCGGGTGGAGCGCGAGGATCCGGGCCCGCCAGCTCCGGGAGACCTCACGGCGGCCAGGCCGGGAACGGTCGTTGAAGACAATGGACACATGCGTGAGGGCAATATATGAGTGTGAAACACTAATAAAACATTATTGAAATGTAATCATGTTCTGTTATGATTCCGTTCGTGGAGCTGAAGCCCTCGCGAATCTGCAGCGCCAGTCCAGCGCAGCGAGGGGAGCGGATCCGCCAGCGGCGCACGCCGACGCGAGTCGTGAGGGCAGCGCCGCGCACGTGACGCATGCAGACGTCGTGGATGCCTGGCGCCGGGTGCGTCCAGTGCGGAGACGGGCAGCCGAGTGGCTGCATCGAGGCAAGGAGCAGACTGAGATGGCCATGACCAGATTCGATCCGTTTCGTGAGTTCACCACCCTGCAGGACCGCATGAATCGCCTCTTCGGTGATGTGTACCTGCGGGACGAGGACGTCACCCCGCGCGGGGCGTGGATTCCGCCGGTCGACATCTTCGAGACCGAGCACCACGATCTCGTCCTCAAGGCGGAGCTGCCCGACATGCGGCGCGAGGACATCGAGCTCACGGTGGAGCACAACACCCTGACGCTGCGCGGCACCAAGAAGATGGCCAGCGAGGTGAAAGACGAGCAGTACCGGCGGGTAGAGCGGTCGTACGGCACGTTCACCCGCTCGTTCACCCTGCCGAACACGGTGGACGCCTCGAAGGTGAGCGCGGACTATCGCAACGGCGTGCTGACCGTGACGTTGCCGTTCAAGGAAGAGGCCAAGCCCCGGACCATCAACGTGGAGGTGTCGGCCTGAGGGCGGTCCCCGTGGAGCACGGCTGGGGCGGGAGGGGGTGTACCCCCGGCCCGCCCCAGGGTCCTGCGT
>JABFRY010000156.1 GCA_013140955.1 Acidobacteriota bacterium | reverse complement strand
CTCCGGACGGGCCCGCCTGGGAGCCCCAATTCCGTAGGCCTGCCGGCCGGGCCCGTCCGGAGGGCGGCCGCTCGGGGATGCCGGGCGCCGCCGGGGCCATTCCGCGGCCGCTCGGCCCGCAGATTGGCCCGGTTGTTGTCTTGTAAATATTTGGAAATAGGATACTTCTGTGCAATGACAGAAGTCAGGCGTCAGAAGCGGCGCGTGTACAGCACCTTGGTGGCGAACCGCCGGTCGAGCGAGGCGAAACGGTTGAGGACGGGGTCGTCCAGCCAGTTGTGGGTGTATACGAAGTAGAGGTCGTTGCCCGGCCGCACGATCCACCGGAAGCGCGACTGCCACCCGAGGACGGCACTCTGCGTGTCGTACTGGAGGTTGTTGACCCACGCGACGAACGGTGAGAACTGCGTCTCGCCGACGACCCGGACCAGCTTCGTGGTGAAGCGTCCCTCGGCGAGGCGGACGCGGTTGATCTCGTTCGCGAGGTACACGATGTAGCCCGGCGCGAGCCGGAACGTGAGGTTGGCCACGAACTCGTGGCGCGTGCCCGAGTAGAACTGGCCTGTCTCCACGCGCCCGTTGAGCGCCACGACGCGGCGGTTGGCCGTCTGGGCGTTCACCCGTACCCGCGAGAAGGTGTACTCGGACCCGACGGGCAAGGTGATGGCCGAGTTGACGCGGAACGGCAGGTCGAGCTTTTCGTAGCGCTGGCTGGCGATGACGGAGAAGGTGTCCTGCGACTGCAGATTGACCTGGAAGGCCGTGGCCTCGAGGCTGCGCACGATGAGGTCGTTGTCGAGCGTCGTCTGCACGTCCATCGTCACGCCGTAGGTGTACTGACGGACGATGCGGTTGTTGCGCGGGCGCGGCGCGAAGTTGAGCTGCGGCCGGTACCGGCGGTAGTCGGTCCGCGTGATGAAGCCCACCGACGGGTTGAAGTTGCGCTGGAGCTCGCGCATGTCGAAGTTGGCGTTCCAGCGGTCGTTCGGGTAGTCGATGATCGCGCCGAAGGCCGAGGTCTCCGACGACACCCCCGGCTGCGAGGCGTTGAGGAACCAGGCGGCCACCGACAGGTTCTGCGAGCCGGCGAACGTGTTGGTCGCGAAGCGCGCGTCCAGCCCGATGGTCTGGCTGGCATCGAGATCGAGGCCGCGTACGTCGCGCCGCGTGTACATCGCCCCCACGTACGACTGCTGCAGCATCCGCCGCTTCACCCGGGCCACGGTGAAGGCCTCGCTGTTGACGTCGCCCTCCTCGCCCGTCTGCACGTGGAGCAGCCCGACATCCTGCCCGCCGATCTGGCCGGTGACCTTGGTGCCGAAGTCGATGGGTTGGGGCTCGCCGCCCCCGGTGAGGCCGATGCGCCGGCTGAAGAACGGGTTGACGCGCAGGTCGTCGTTGGTGGGGCTCCCGAAGTCGAAAAAGATGGCGCCGTCGAGGAAGAAGTCGCGGCGCTCGGGGAAGAAGAGCGAGAACCGTGTCAGGTTGACCTGGCGCTGGTCCACCTCGGTCTGCGCGAAATCGGTGTTGACCGTCAGGTTCGCGCGCAGGAGCGGGGTGGGGTTGTAGAAGAGGTCGATGCCAGCCGAGGCGTCGCCCCGCGTGGCCGTGTCGCCGCGGCCGGGTGCCGACTGCGCCGTGAACAGGCCGTACGGCTTCACGTCGAGCCCGTTGCCCTGCGTCACGTTCCGGATGCCGGTGACGCGTCCCGCCGTGGCCATGCGCCGCAGGCCCTGATTCCGCGCCCAGCCCATCCAGATGCTGTCCTCGTTCTTCCGACGCACCGTGCGCTGGAAGTTGATGCCCCAGGTGTCGCTGTTCGGGTTGAAGTTGAGCGTGCGGAAGGGGATCTCGATCTCGATGGTCCAGCCCACTTCGCTCAGGACCACGCGCGCATTCCAGATGCCGTCCCACGGGCGGTTGTCGCCGTTGACGCCGAACAGCGAGTCGGCCATGAGGCCCGACGGGTTCATCTCGAAGAAGTACCCGGACCGGGCATCGAGGAACGTGTCGATCGTCCACATGAAGCGGTCGTCGGAGGCGAGGAACTCGTCGCGACGCCGCTGGTAGCCCAGCCAGCGGTCAGGCTCCGAGTCGAAGCAGATGACGCCGATGTAGAGGGCGCGGCTGTTGTAGACGACGCGCACCTCGGTCGGCTCGGTGGCGGGCTGCCCGTTGGCGGGGTCCACCTGGATGAAGTCGGACGCGGGCACCGCCCTCGACCAGACCCCTTCGTCGAGACGGCCGTCGAGCACGATCGATTCGTCGCCCTGCATCACCACGGCGTCCATCGTGCGGCGCTCGATGTCGGCCGGTGCGGCCGGCTGCTGCGCGAAAGCGCCGGCAGCGCCCGACAGCAGGAGCGAGCAGGCGATGCACAAGGCTCGCGCGTGTTCACGGATCAGCATCAGGGACCACTCCAGGCACGAGGAGACGCGACGGTCGACTCGCGGGATACGACGACAGGGGACGGACGAGTTTACCCCAGAGGTACAATCCACCGCGACCTGCAGGGCCCACGGGCCGGGGTGGCGAAACTGGCAGACGCACGGGACTTAAAATCCCGGGATCCGCAAGGGTCGTGTGGGTTCGATTCCCACCCCCGGCACCACGGTGTGGCGTCCTGACGGCGCGCCAGGCCGCTCGATCGTCGAGGCACGCGGTCGATGCCTGCGCGCGGGGGCGCGCCCTCGGTCAGGGCGCGACGGATGCCTCGGGCGCCCCGGCCGGCGACGCCTCCATCTGTGCCGCGTCGGCGAAGTACAACTCGGCCACCCGGTAGCAGGGCGGTGCGGCGTCATCGGGCCCGGGCGCACACAGCGTGAGTTCGACGCGAGCCTCGGGCATCTGGCTGGCGATGGGGACGTGGCGCTCGCGGTCGTAGCGCTCGAACGCCGCTGGATCCGCGGGATGGCGGTGGCGGATGGTCATCTTCTGCACGGCGTCATGGCGGGGGACTGAAGCAGTCGAGGGCGGGAGGCGGAGCCCCACCTCCCGCCGTGATGTCGGGTTCGCGCCGCCGCCAGCGCGACGGTGCCGTCCTAGCGCTTGGGAATGAGCAGGCGCTGGCCGGGGTGAATGACGTTCGGGTCCTTCAGCTGATCGCGGTTGGCCTCGAAGATCTCGGGGTACCGCGCGGCGTTGTCGAGGTGAACCTTCGCGATCTTCGACAGCGAGTCGCCCGGCTGGACCACATGGTAGCCATGCACGTCGGTGCGAGCGGCCCGGATATCGGCGGTGACGTCCTGCTGCCAGCCGTCGTGCCGCTTGATGGCATCCCAGAACAGATCCTTCTCGAGCTGGAACTCGGTCTGGCCGGCGATGACGACCTTGCCGTTGGTCGTCGTCATGCTGAAGTTCGTGATACCCAGGGTGCGGGCCACGTCGGCCAGACCGAGTTCCAGCTCGAGAAGGA
>JABFRY010000431.1 GCA_013140955.1 Acidobacteriota bacterium | reverse complement strand
CCTCGATGATCTGCTCCGTCGCCCCGGCCTTCTGCAACCGGACGAGGTCGGCGGGCTTCAGCGCGTAGGTCTCCCCGCTGTTCTGGATGACGTTCAGAATCAGCGACTCCGACATCCTGGCATCGAGCAGTGCGACGACGGCATCCACACCGGTCGGCTCGGCGGCGCCTTCGCTCTGCGCGTAGCCTGGACTCGCCGTGGCCGTGAGAAGCACGAAGAGGAGTGCGACGTGTCTGGTCATGGCTGGTTCCTTTGCAGTGTCCCGTGATGAAAGCCGTCTGTCCTCGAAGACAGGGGTAATGCGAGCGGCGGCTAGCCGCCGAACTGCCGGTAGAAGCCGATCGAGAAGCGGACGTTGCTGCCGTCCTCGATGAAGATCTTCAGCTCGGGCCGCAGACCCCAGTTGTCGCCCACCTGCCAACGAGCCCCGCCGCCGATGTTCAGGCCGATGGCGGTGTCCGAGGCGCTGGAGCTGAAGCCGCCGCTCGAGGAGCTGGCACTGACCCGGAGGAGTCCCAATCCGCCCAGCACGTAGGGCGTGAACGCCTCGTTGCTCATCGGAAACAGGTAGTGCACGTTGCCGCCGAACTCGAGCAGCGAGCTGTCGAAGTCCACGCCGAAGCCTGAGAAGTCTTCACCCCCGGTGAGATACGCGGCCTCCGCGGCGAGAATGATGCGCTCGCCGAAGGCGTACTGCACGCCGCCACCGAACGTGGTGCCTCCGCCGTCGCTCACGCCGCCGATGAATCCGAGAATCTCGGTCTGCCCCTGTTCGACCTGGGCCGTCGCGGCGCCAGAGAACCCGGTGAGGAGCACTGCGAGGATGAAGAGCCTGCTGATGGACACAATCCTGGTCATGACGTCTCCGCTGTTGAGCGGGCCCTGTCGGCGGCCGGGCCCGCGGTCTGAATGAACTCTCGAGGCACCGCACACCGGCCCGGGTGGGACACGGTGTGCAGGCCCGTAGAGGTTGGCACCGCGATGCATCCCCTTCAAGGCACCTAGAGGCTAAAAAGCATTAACGGCCGCCCCTCGGCCGCCCTCGGCACCCGCCGATGGTGCGACCTCCTCGACCGGCGTGGGTGGCAGGGCCACCGTCCCCGTGAGAGGTTCGTCGCTTCTACAGAGGTAGCGGGATCCGGCGAACAATCTGCTCACGGACCCGCGTGGGAGTCTGGCGTGCGCTCAGAAGCGCGCAGCCGGCAGGCGCATGGTGTCGCGCACCAGCGCGTCGAACCCGGGGTGCCCCTGGAGGTGCCGGAAGAACGGGTAGACGCCGGTGAGCACCAGGTTGGGATCCCGTTCGACCACGGCACCCAGGCGCAACCACTCGACGGCACCGTCCACGTCGCCGGCGCCCAGTGCCGCGATGCACAGCTGACCGGCCGGCACGTACGGCTTGGCAAGCATTCGGGCGGCCTGCAGCTTGGTGAGGTGACGCCTGGCGGTGCGGCGGTCGCCGGCCAGGCCCGCGAAGAGCGCTCGGAGCCCGATGGTCACGGCGGTATGCGGCCACCGCAGTGGCACGCCCACGACCGAGGCCAGCGCCCCCGCGGGGTCGCCGGTGGCTTCCCGGAGGATGGCGCGGTGGACGTGCAGCAGGTAGTGCGTGCGGTCACCGAACAGGGCGAACGCCGTGTCGATCGTGACCGCGGCCTCCTCGTATTGGTGCGCGAAAATCTGATTGATAGCCAGGTCGGCGCGGACAATCGGACTATCGTGCGACTGCGCTACGGCTGCGCGCAGGAGCGCCACGGCTTCGGCGGCACGCCCCTGCGATGCCAGGTAGGCCGTGTGCCAGGGGTGGCGGGCGGCGGTCCCCCCGCTGAGCGCAATGGCCTTCGCGAAGGCCGCGCCGGCCGCCGGCCAGTCCCAGTGCAGGGCCATGTGGACAGACGCCTCGGCAAACCAGCTCTCCCAGGTCCGGGGCTCCCGTGTCCGAAGCGTCTCGACGATGCGCTCAGCCGCCTCAAGGTCACGGCGAAAGTGCGTGCCGTACAGCGCCCGCGTGGCGTAGCAGTGCGCCTTCAGGGCCATGAGCACGGGGTTGTCCGGCTCCCGGACCAGTACCTTGTCGAGAATGCCGATGGCGGTCGCCGCTCCCGGTAGCGTGCGTTGATCGAGGGCTGCCTTGGCGTCGGCCACGGCGAGCTGCGCTTCGTCCGACAGGGTCGCGGGCGCATCGAACTGCGAGACGATCACGTCGTAGCCGCGGTCGGACAGCGCGATGTGGAGCGCAGAGCCACCCGGTGCGCTCTCGTAGAACCGGTACAGTCTCGTCCGCGTGTTCGTGACGATGACCCCGACCTGGCCAGGACTGGGTATGTCGAGCGCCTTCGCCACGTCCTTCTGCCGAAGGCGGACCCGGCTGCCACTCACGGCCGTCTCGACCAGGAAGGCGAGCACATCCCGCTGCTGGCCCGTGAGAAGCCCGGACCGTGAGATCCGCTCGACCTCGGTGAACACCGCCTCCCGCAGCATCGGGAGCATCGCGGGGGGGATGGAGCGCCTGCAGCTACCGCACATCCGTCAGTTCCGTCTCACCACTGCGCTGGGTGCCAGGTTGTTTGCCGTCTTTGGGGACAGCTACGTCGCACGCGCGTGACCGGGCTCGGTCCCCGGCGGGACGTGTGAACCCAGGAGTCTACATGGCAGCGCCGTTGGCTGCAGGCGACTTGGCCTCTGAATGCAGCGAACGGAATGCTGCGATGTCTTCCTGTCGCGATTGTTCGGTCCATTTGGCGCCGCGACGCCAGCGGGGTAGAACAACTCCTACATCACGCCTGTAGGCTTCGTACTCCGCAGCGCATGCCGAGCGGGCGAACTTCCGTTCCTCGCAGCGGGCGGCGGCGACGTAGATGGGCACCATCACCAGCACGGACACCAGCGTGCCGAGGGAACCGGACGCCACCCACCCCGACAGCCAGAAGAGGGTGTACGCCGCATAGAAGGGATGCCGAAGGTGCCGGTAGATGCCGCGGCGCACGACGGCCTTCGGCGCGTCGGTCTCGAAGATGGCCGTGAGCGGGCGCGTGCGGCAGGCATGCACGCTGCTCCAGAACATCAAGGTCGCGGCGAGGTGGCCGCACATGCCGGCCGCCAGCCACCACGATTCAGTGCTCGCCACGGCCACGTCGCGCACGTGCCACAGCGAGAAGACGACACCGAGCGCCGCCACCGCGCCGGCGACCAGCGTCAGGCCGGATGGCTTCCGAAAGAAGCGCAGCACGCCCCAGCTGAAGCTGGCGACGGCGACGATGGCCGTGATGCTCGCGACCGTGTTCATACCGTTCCTCCCTGTGGGTCGTGGTGCCCCGTGTCCGCCGCCGTCGCGGCGGGCGACTCGCGCCGGCCACGAGTCCCCGCACCGCGTCCTGCCACTCGGGCCGTCTACCAAATTGACGTCGAGGAGGTGC
>JABFRY010000529.1 GCA_013140955.1 Acidobacteriota bacterium | reverse complement strand
CGCGTGGAGCGCGCGCGTTGAGCGGCCCGACAGACGCAGCCCCGCGACGCCTCGGGGCGCCGGTGGCCGTCGTGACGGGCGGGGCGCGGCGCCTGGGCCGTCACCTGTGCACTCGTCTCGCGGGCCGCGGCTACGACCTGGTGGTCTTCTACCGCACGTCCGAGGAGGACGCACGGTCCCTCGAGGCCGCGCTCACCGCCGCCGGCCGGCGCGTGCGGTGTCTCCCGGTCGATATCGCCCAGAAGACGCAGGTGGCCGCCGCCTTCGCCGACATCAGGGACCGCGAGGGACGCGTGGACCTGCTCGTCAACAACGTGGGCAACTACAACCCGCAGCCGGTGGCCGCCCTCGACCCCGACCACTGGGACGACACCCTCGCCGCCAACCTGTCGGGCGCCTACTACTGTGCCTATCACGCCCTCGCGCTCATGCTGGATGGCGGGAACATCCTCAACATCGGCATGGCCGGCCTCGACGGCCTCCGGGCACAGCCGCGCGGCACCGACTACTACGTGAGCAAGACGGGCCTGCTCGTCCTCACGCGCGCGCTCGCGGCGGCCTACGCCACGCGGCAGATTCGCGTGAACATGGTGTCGCCCGGTCAGCTCGAGAACTCCATCGACCTGGCGCCGCCCGACGAGATCGGCCTGGAGGTGCCGCTCGGGCGGGCCGGCAGCCTCGACGATGTCGCGCAGGCCGTGGAGTACGTGCTCGATGCCCCGTACGTGACCGGCGTGAACATTGACGTGGCAGGCGGCTACAGGCTCTGATGCCGGCCGCGTCCGCGCTGGTGCCGCTCTGGGACCGGTCGGCCGAGTGGCAGGCTCGACTCGCGATGATCGACGCGGCCACCTCGTTCCTCTATCTGTCCACGTTCTACATCGAGTACGACGCCTACGGCACGGACCTGCTGGCGGCCCTCGCCCGTGCCACGCGGCGCGGTGTGAGCGTCCGGCTGGTCGTGGACCACTTCGGGCAGCGGCTCGGGGGCGTCCTCATGTCGCGGGCCCAGCGCGACGCCCTGGCCCGGGACCTCGCGGCCCTGCGCGGCGCGGGTGCCCGGGTCTGGCACTATCGTCCGTCCCGGCTGGCGCAGCGGATGGTGGGCGGCGGCCAGCACGTGAAGATCCAGGTCTCGGAGGCCGGCGAAGCCATCTTCGGCAGCAGCAACATCTCGCGGGCGAGCTTCGACGGCTGGAACGAATATGCGGTGGCGGTGCGCGGGCCGGTCGCGGGCGCGCTGCTCGAGAGCCTCCGCCACATCGGCGGGGTGGTGGATCCGTCGCACGCGGCGCATCTCGCCGGTGCGGACCAGGCCCAGCCTTCCGACCTGCGGCTCGACTACTGGATCTGCAACCCGAACAGGCACCAGGGCCGCCTCGGTCCCTTCCGCTGGGCCGGCTCCAATACCGTGACGGATCGCCTCGTGGCCATGATCGACGAGGCCAGGACGTCGCTGCGCATCACGAGCTTCTACTTCAAGCCGGTGGGGCCACTCCTCGAGGCCGTGCTGCGCGCGGCCCGACGTGGCGTGGAGGTGGAGATCTTCCACTCCCACCGGGACGCCCTGCCCGCGACGGACCTCGCGTGGGTTGCTGCCGCCGCCACCTATCCGCGACTGTTCGCCGCCGGCGTCGGCGTGTACGAGAACCGCCGGGGCGAGCACTCCAAGATCGTGCTCGTGGACGATGCGTGGGCGGCCTTCGGCAGCTACAACTTCGAGGACGCCGCGCACGATCGCCTGGCGGAGGCGATGCTCGCGAGTCGTGACGCGCGGGCCCTGGCGCCTGTGCGCGCCATCTTCGAACAGTTGCGCGCCGACCCCGACAACGAACGCGTGACGAGCGCGTCCTTCGACCGGCTGCCCGCCCGGGTCCTCTCCCGGGTGGCGCGGTACGGCCGCTTCAAGTGGTGGATGTGATGCGTTTCCAGGAGATCGAGCACAAGTTCGTCGTGGACGCGGCTTTCGACCTCGACACGTTCCGCATGCGTGCCGACGCCCTTGGACCCGCGCGCCGCACCCGCCTGGAAGTCCGCGACCGGTACTTCCTGACCGAGGACGGGCGGGCGCGCCGCTATGTGCTGCGCCATCGCTTCGACGACGAGCTGCACCAGCTGACGCTCAAGTCGCTGACGCGGGACGCCGAGGTGCGCGACGAGATCAACCTCGACCTCGGCCACCACGCCGGCGACCAGGCCGCGCAGGTGGACGCGCTGGTGGCCCGGATGGGGGTCGTGTGGACCGGAGACATCGTCAAGCACATCGACGTGTGGCACTTCCCCGACTGCGAGGTGGTGCACTACGTGGCCTCGAGCGAGGGCCGGGAGGTGTGCTGCGTGGAGTTCGAGGCCCTGGGCCAGGCCTCCATCGAGGACGCGCTCGCGGTGATCGCCCGCTACGAACGGGCAACCGGGTTCGACGCGCACGCGCGGACCCATGGGTCGCTGGTGGACCTGCTGTTTCCGGGCGTCCTGCCGCCTCGGTCTTAGCGCCGTTCCCGCGTCGGTGTCGCACGCCATCCCGGCCCTCCGGCGCGACGCCGTGGGAAAACGAGGCGCCAGAGGATTCGGCGACTCCCTGGCGCATCCTTGTCCAGGCTGCCGCTGTCACGCCGTGCGCAAGTCGGACCGGGATGGCGTGCGACACCGACGCGGGAACGCACGACGGCAGGACACACGCGTCCGGGCGCCGGCGCCTCAGGCTGATCCGCGGAACGACGGTCAGTCCGATGGCGAGGCGGACGACCACACGCGCGCGCCCTCTGCCCCGATGGGTCCCTCGTAGACACGTCCGCCCGGGCCCAGCTGTCGCCGCACCTCGTCGGCCAGCGCGCGCCCGCGGGCCTCACCCTCGACGAAGCCGAAGACTGCGGGTCCCCACGAACTCTGTCCGACCCCGGTGGCGCCGAAGCCCCGCAGCGCCGCCACCAGATCGGCGGTCGGGCCGGGGGCATACACGCCGCCCTGGGCGCTCCCGAACCAGCGGCCGGTCACCTCCTGCACGTCGGTGAGCGCGGCGCCGAACGCCGCGAAGTCGGGCTCGAGCGTCGCCGGCAGGAGCCGCAGCAGGACGAGATGGGCCAGCGCCTCCACCTCGTGCCGCGGCGGCGGGGGCAGGCCAGCAAGGATGTGCGCTTCCTGCTCCCCGCTCATGCCGGGCTGCGCTTCGGGGATGCCCACCACGCAGCGCCACGACTCCGGCAGCGACACGCGTGCCAGCAGCGGTCCGCAGCGCGTCTCCCCCGGCACACGTCCGCCGTCCAGCACGAGGCCGCCACACGCGAACGTCCAGATGCCCACCGACGACCGGCGCGTCCGGCCCACCGCGTCGGCCAGCGCCACCGGGTCGGGCCCGAGACCGTGCACCTCGGCCAGCGCGCGCCCCACGGCGAGCGCAAGCTGGGTGCCGCTCCCCAGG
>JABFRY010000380.1 GCA_013140955.1 Acidobacteriota bacterium | reverse complement strand
CGACGCGAAGGGACACCCGCCGTGTCTGCGGGTTCACCAAGTCGCCAATGGCGGCGAGCCGACCCTCGAAGGTCTCACCGGGATAAGCCGCGCTCCGCACGGTGACGGTCGTGCCGGTGGCGACACGTCCGAGCAGCGTCTCGTCGATCTCGGCCAGCACCCAGACCCGCGTCAGGTCGGACAGGACCACGAGGGGCGTGCCGGGGGTGACCGCCGTGCCCTGGGTCACCGGGCGTTCGATGACGACGCCGCCGATCGGCGCGACGACCGGCACGCTGTCTTCCTTCTCCGGGTCGGAGTCGGGTCGCGGCTCGATGCCGTAGTGGTGCAGCTCCTGACGGCTCCGCACGATTTCGGCGTCGGCGGCCGCCACCTGCTGACGCACGGCGTTGAGGTCGGCCCGGGCCCGCTCCAGCTCCTGCACGGAGAGTGCGCGGTCTTCCACCAGGCGCGCGGCCCGTGCTGGTCGTCCCCACGCGGGCGGTCCAGGCCATGGAGGGCGAGACGGTCGTGTTCGTCCGGTCCGCAGCGGGCACGTTCACGCGGCGGGCGGTCGCCACCGGCACCGAGCGCGACGACGAGATCGAAATCGTGCGCGGGCTGGAGGAGGGCGACGTCGTGGCCACGGCGGGCGCGTTCCTGCTCAAGTCTGAACTGCTGGCGCCCGCGGGCGAGGAGCCATAGTCCCATGGGTCTGGTGGAACGCTTCGTCTACGCCACGCTCGGTCAGCGGGTCTTCGTCCTGCTGTGCCTGGCCGCGCTCGTCGTGACCGGCGTCGTGGCCTTTCGCGACCTGCCGATCGAGGCGTTTCCCGACCTGACCAACAATCAGGTGGTCGTCATCACCGAGGCCCCGAGCCTGGCGGCGCCCGAGGTGGAACAGCGTGTCTCCTACCCGATCGAGACGGCGCTGATGGGCGTGCCCGACGCCGAGGAGGTGCGGTCCATCTCGAAGTTCGGGCTCTCCATCGTCACCGTGGTGTTCGACGACGCGGTGCCCATCTACCTGGCGCGCCAGCTCGTCACCGAGCGGATGGTGGACGTGCGGAGCCGCCTGCCCCAGGGGCTCGAGCCGGTGCTCGGCCCCGTGGCCACGGCCTTCGGCGAGATCTACCAGTACGTCGTCACCGGTGACGGCGTGGATGCCATGACCGCCAAGACCCTGCACGACTGGGACGTGCGCACGCGGCTGCGCTCGGTGCCGGGTGTCAGCGAGGTCAACTCCTGGGGCGGCCTCACCAAGCAGTTCCAGGTCGTGGTCGATCCCCCGGCCCTCGAGAAGTACGGGCTGGCGCTCGGCGACGTGCTCCAGGCGGTGGCCGATAACAACCAGTCGTTCAGCGGCGGCTTCATCGAGCACCGGGACGAGCGCTACACGGTGCGCGGCGTGGGCCTGGTGACCGGCATCGACGACCTGGAGCGCGTAGTCCTGACGTCGCACCAGGGCGTGCCCGTGCTGCTGCGTGACGTGGCACGCATCGAGGTGGCCCCCATGCTCCGCAACGGGGCGGTGACCCGCAACGGGCAGGGCGAGGTGGTGGGCGGCATGGTGATCATGCTGAAGGGCGAGAACGCGCGCGAGCTCTCCACGCGCGTGAAGGCCCGGATGGCGGAGGTGCTGGCGAGCCTGCCGGCGGGGCTCCGCATCGAGCCATTCTACGACCAGAGCGAGGTCATCGACCGGACCTCCGCAACGGTCAGGACCAACCTCATCGAGGGGTGCCTGCTGGTCGTCGCGGTGCTCTTCTTCTTCCTGCGCGATGTGCGGGCCGCCCTCATCGTGGCCGCCGTCATTCCGTTGTCGATGCTCGTGGGCTTCATCGGCATGCGGATCTTCGGCGTGTCGGCCAACCTGATGTCGCTCGGGGCCATCGACTTCGGCCTCATCGTGGACGGTGCGGTCGTCATGATGGAGAACTTCGTGCGACGGCGCACGCTGGCGGGGCCCGGCCTGACGGACGGCTCGCCCGCAGAGCGGAGCGAGCGCCGCCTGGCGCTGTTCCGCGGCGCCGCCACGGAGGTGGCCCGGCCCGTCCTCTTCGGCGTGCTCATCATCATCGCCGTCTACCTGCCGATCTTCACGCTCGAGGGCCTGGAAGGAAAGATGTTCCGCCCGATGGCCATCACCGTCTGCTCGGCGCTCTTCGGCTCGCTCCTGCTGTCGTTGACGGGCGTGCCGGTGGTGGCGTCGTACCTGCTGAAGCTCGACGGACACCATCAGGAGGAACCCTGGTTCGCCCGCCTGCGGGCGCGGTACACGCGGCATCTCGAGCAGCAGTTGCACCATCCGCTCCGGACGATCGCCGTCGCCCTGCTGCTCGTGGCCGTGGCGCTCGGGTCCATCCCGTTCCTGGGCACGGAATTCATGCCGCGCCTGGACGAGGGCTCCATCCTCATCGAGACCCGCAAGCTGCCGTCGGTGTCGCTCGAGGAGTCGGTGGCCATCTCCACCCGCGTCGAGCAGATCGTGCTGCGCGAGTTCCCCGAGGTCTCCCAGATCGTCACCAAGCTCGGGCGGCCGGACCTGGCCACCGAGGCGATGGGCATCTACCAGGGTGACGTCTACGTGCTCCTGCACCCGGAGGACGCGTGGCAGACGGGCCGCACGAAGGAAGGCCTCGTCGACGCCATCGCGGCGTCGCTCTCGCACCTGCCGGGCGTGTCGGTCAACTTCACCCAGCCGATGGCCATGCGGCTGGACGAAGTGGTGTCGGGCATCAAGGCCGACGTGGCCGTGAAGGTGTTCGGACCGGAAGCCGACATGCTCGAGCGCCTCGGCGGACAGATCTTCCGCGTGATCGAGCAGGTGCAAGGCGCCGCAGACGCGCAGGTCGAGGTCCTGTCGGGGGCGGCGCAGCTCGAGATCCAGATCGACCGCGACGCCATCGCGCGCTACGGCCTGCACGTCGCGGAAGTGCAGGACGTCGTGGAGGCCGCGATCGGCGGCCGGCAGACCACCGAGCTCCTCGACGGCCAGCGCCGCTTCCCTGTCGTGGTGCGCCTGCCGGCGGAGGTCCGCCGCGACGCCGACACCATCGGGGCCCTGGTGGTGACGGCCCCCGGGGGCGAGCGCATCCCCTTGCGCCGGCTCGCCGACATCAGGCTGGCGTCCACGCCGGAGACGGTGAACCACGAGAACGCGCAGCGGCGGCTGGTCGTGCAGACCAACGTGCGCGGGCGCGACGTGGGGAGTTTCGTCGCGGAGGCGCAACGCCAGATCGAAGCCGCCGTCACCATTCCCGCCGGCTACTACATCACCTGGGGCGGGCAGTTCGAGAACCAGCAGCGCGCCACGGCCAGGCTGGCCGTCGTGGTGCCGCTGTCACTCGCCATCATCTTCGTCCTGCTGATGGCGACGTTCGGCCGCGTGCGGTGGGCCCTGCTCATCCTCGTCAACGTGCCGTTCGCGGCCGAACGT